>JAJPJO010000418.1 GCA_021324135.1 Pseudomonadota bacterium | reverse complement strand
TTTACATGGCTCTTCACCGAGCTCTGGCAGATGCACTCCGGCAGCCACGCAAAGAAATGATTTCGCTCTTCGCCCCTGAGCGCACCGAAGAATCTAAATCGGTCGAGCTTGCAGAATCGCTGCGCTCAAGCGATGCGCAGGAGTTGCCCGCGACGAGATGGCATGAGCCGGCCCATGCGGCGGCGCCTGCCGTCCAATACGATCACTCCGAGCGCGAGCCAGGGCAGGTGCAGGAAACGTCGACGATACAAGCGCTTCAGTTGTACAGCAGAGATGATCGCTGGACGGAAGATGCAGTCCCGCCTCATTTGAGGCTGAATGCCTTCGACAGCGAATTCAACTCGAACCGGCCAACTGATCCATTGCTGAAGGAAAGCTCTTCGAGTTATAGGGGTGAAACGGCGAGGCAGTTATCGTTTTCTCAAGAACTTGATTTTAAGCCGGATCTTGGCTCTGCTACTGATCTGCGCGCCCATGGTTCCGTCAAAGAGCACAGTCAATTGCTGCCTCTGGATGGCGACTGCTCTCTGCCTTGTGGCTGGCGGCTGGCGGGCTACATTCATAACACTTATTTTCTTTTTGAAACCCCGGATGGAATGGAGATCATCGAGCAGCACATCGCCCACGAGCGCTTGCTTTATGAGCGCATTCTGGCTGCTCAAGCCGTTCCCGGAAGAATCTCGACTGATGCTCAAAGATTGTGTATCTCCGCACCTCTGAATTTGTCTGCCGGGCAAAGCGCCGTTTTGAAAGAGCATAAGGAACAACTGGAGAAGTTGGGCTTCGAGTTCGAGTGCAACGACGATGCAATCGCATGCCTGCAGGTACCTCTGGAGTTGGCACATCAGGACTACGCGATCATCATTCAAAAAATGCTCGACGACCTGGCGGATGCAGAAACAGCAAACATCGAGCTGGAAGCGACCAAATCAATCGCCTGCCAATCGGCGATTAAAAACGGCATGTTATTGAGCGATGTTGATATTGTCAAATTAGTCTCCGCCTGGCTGAAGACGCCTCGCAATGACACTTGTCCGCATGGCCGTCCCGTGCGCTTGAGCTTTTCAAAAGATCGGCTCTTTCAAATGTTTCACCCAGCTTGATATCAACTGATCAAAATTTGATTAAAGCCAGACGATTTGCAGCCGGGCAGTCTTTTTCACATTCCGCCTGCAGGTGTAATATCCAGAGTTTTAATCCAACGCCAATATCGATACCGCATGCGGTGTTAAGAGAAAGTGACACCATTAGTGGTGTATCCACGAAATCAGCAAGCAGCACATTTCGATCGGCTTCAGCGCCGTCAATCAAACCGGGCATCACTGCGCAGGCAAAGTTGTTCGCGTTCGCCAGCTTGACGCCATATTAACGACTTCTTGCGGATCGAATCGACACTGACTAGGGTGAAGTTAACTTCTATCGAACCTCCATCGCGCGGCATCAAAGACTAAAACAGGGACAAATCAAACAACATCGTGCCATTCGCATCACACCTGCGTGTGCGGGTTCGATTTCTTCCTTTCCACAACTTTGAGAAGGAGTGATTCCATGCCAGAGCCTAACAAGTGCGCACCGGCAAAACCGTCCGGAAGGGCGACCGGCTCGAACGACAAAGTGACGGGAGTGGTCACCCTCACGTTGATCGCCTTCACGGTCGCCTGCTGGGCGCTGACGGCCGTGCTCGGACAGACCACATCCGAGGAGATGACCAGACTGTTCTCATTCGAGCCGCAAGCTCTCAGCAAAGCCCTCAAAGGCCCGCTCGCTGAGCGCGCCTACATCCACGGCCTCTGGAAGGCGGGAACCTCCATGTTCGTGCACGAGTACGACCCGATGCACGTGCTCAGCAACATGGCAATTCTGCTGCTCTTCGGCAGGGCGGTCGAGAAGCGCCTGGGGACGGTTCGCTACCTGAGCCTGTACCTGTTCACCGGCATTCTGACCGCGGAAATCTACTGGTTCATCGCTCCACAGGGGAAAGCCATGTACGGGGCCAGCGCCGCGGTGTGCGGAGTTTCCGGCGCATACGCCGCGCTCTTCTTCTCAAAGCACCCGATCTGGTCACTGCTCGCCCTGGGCTTGTTCGCCGCGAACTTTTACCTGGCCGCCAACCCACAATTGGCTCCGCAAGCCGGGTTCACGTTCTGGGCGCACACCATCGGCTCGATCGTCGGTTTTCTCACCGCTGCGGTGATGACACTGCAGCTGGTGCCCCAGCAACCGGTGCAGGGTCTGCGGATCTAACAGTGGTGCTGAAGCTACCAATTCACCAAAGGAGGAGATCAGCTATGGAAATCGTTCTTCCATTGCTTGTTGGCGTCGTGGTTTTCTGCGCGCTTCAGGTCAACCATCGGCTCGACGGTATTCGCGCCGAGCTGAGGAAGATCAACGCCAGGCACGAGCCACCGCCCCAGGAAGAGCCGAGCTTGAACGAGCTGTGCCGTCGCCACCGCGTCTGGCTCGAACAGGCTCAGCGCTCCCGGGTCAGGTAGGGCTGCCAGTGCAGAGAGCTGTCTGGCGAGAAGGCGGCACCGGCGCGGGCGTGCGGCTTACAACCGCCGCCCGTTTCCGGTTGTCGGTTTAGCAACCAGGCGATGGCGGCTCGCTTTCAAGCAGGCGCATTATTCACTATACCGCTTAGTATCTCAATGCGCTGAAGCAACGAGGGAGACAGCCCCTGGGCGTCGGGGGCGCTCCATCGCTGCTTACTCGCTTGCCGGATCGCTGGCACTAATTCCAGCGCTTGTACTTCTGCAGGCTGAGCCCGCGCAGGAAGCCGGCCGAGATGAAGGCCGCGAAGATGAGCGCGCCGCACACCCAGGGCTGAACGACGCTGAATGCCGCTTCCGTAACGTTGTCGGCACGGAAGACGCAGTAGACCATGGTGCCGGCGACGCCGATCATGGCCAGAACGGTCAGAGCATTCAGCCAGGCGGCGATCTTCATAGTCCGATCGCTGGCGCTGATGAAGAACCAGCCCACGGCCATGGAGAGCACCGAAGAGCCGGTGAGTCCCAGGAAAAGAAACAGAACGGGCATCATCGGGTTGTTCATGCGTACTCCTTATTCAGGGTTGAGGTTGTTTTCCTTGCTGTTTGGTGTTGGGGGATGAACAGCGAGCTGGTGGGCGGCTCATCGCTCGATTAAGATTGATGAGCCGCCACCAGATGCGATGCCGGTGCCAACCAGAGATCACCGAGCCCCGCCTTCAGCGGACGCCTCAATGACGCGGCACCGGCATTTACGATCAGGCCGCCGATCCCTGGGTGGAAGCCGCAGGTCCGGAGACGAGCGTGGCACCCTGACCCTGATCGGATTGCGTCTGGGCCGCACCGGAACTGAGAGCGACCGCCGCGCTTTGCGTGGGAGCCGCCGGGCTGACCGCCTGGTCACGGAGCGACCGGGCAACCAGCACCGAGAGCATGCCGCTGATGTCGGCGCCCGGGACGCCACCAGGGGTGCCACCACCGACGACGATGTCGGGAACCACCTTGGTGCCGCCCTCGGCGATGCGCCTGAAGACCTCGAGCAAAGCCAGACCGTCGCGACCGAGCGCCTGAGCCTGGGACTCGAAGCCCTTGCCGGCCGCCAGCCCCTTCTTCTCGATGATCGAGGCTTCCGCCTCGCCCTTCACCTGCGTAGCCGTCGCCTCAGCGCGACCGATCAGCTCGACGCGAGCCGCCTCGCCCTTCGCCCTCTCCTGGACCGCCTTCGCCTCGTTCTGCGCGACGACGATGTCGGTCTCCGCCTGGCGCAGCGACTTCTGCTGCTCGGCCTCGGCAGCCCTGTTCTCGTAGGTGATGCGGGCCTTTTGCGCTTCCTCCTTCTTGGCGTACATGTCCTTCTCCTGCTCGGCGAGGCTTTTGGCCGACAGGATGGCCGTCAGCTTCTCGGGCGGGATCAGGTTGGTGATCAGAAGCGCAGTCACCTGGACGTGGTACTCGCGCAGCCTGGCCTGGGCTTCCTTGAAGGCTTCCTCGACTTCCTTGTCGCGGTTCTGAACGTAGTTGATCGCCGGCGACTTCGTCACCTGGTTCCTGAAGATGTTCTCAACCAGCGGGTGGATGACCTGCTGCTCGAGCGCCTCCGGCGAGCCGAAGGCGCGCAGGACGGCCGGCACGTCCTCCGGGTTGACGCGGTAGGTCATGCGCACATCGACGCGCATGTCCTGACCGTCGTTGCTCTGGATCAGGAACTGGTTGAAGTAGTTCGTCGAGGGATCCTTGTCGTTCGGGTTAGCCCACTCGACGGTGCGCACGGAAATCGGCCAGGTGATGAGCTGCTCCGCGTACGGGTTGTAAGCGTAGCGGTTGGGCGAGAGCACTTCCCTTTGCAGGCCGCGGTAGCCCGGACCGACGATGTGCAATTCGCGACCGCCCGTGTTGAAGCGGGTAGCCGCCGGATCCTTGGCCTGACCTTCCAGCACCGTGGGTGGTGCGGGCGTTTCTCCCTGGACCTCCGGCTCCTTGCCGATGTAGCTGATGCGCGCCGCCACGAAGCCGGGCTGAACCGCGAACAGGTCCTTGAGCTCGAAGTCGAACGCCAGCGGGTTGTAGTAGGTCGTACCGGCGCCGAGCATGCGGGATTGCGGTCCCTGCACACCACCGGCGGTGATGAACTCGTGCGCGTCGGTGAAGACCTTGTCGCCCGCAGGCGTTTCCGCACAGACTTCCCCGGTGGGCAGAGGCTTGCCGATCTTGGCGATCAACACCGCCATCTTGCCCTGCGGCACCACGAGCGCGTCCTTGATCTCGATCCCGAACACCTCGGTGTTGATGTTGTAGGTGCCGGGAGGCAGGATCTCGATCTGCGGACCGCCCTGGCCGCCGTTGCGGATGAAGGCGGCGGCGTTCTGGAAGTGGTCGTGCCCATCGATGCGCTTGCCGAGGTTCTGACCGGCTTCCAGGGGCGCGCCATCACGGGCGGTGACAACGCCGACTTTGCCGGGCGGGATCACCGTCCTGGAGATCGGGATCACCTCGAAGAGCTCGGGGTGGAAGAAGTACGGTCCGGCCGTGACGATGCGGAGCTGGATGCCGCGGATGCCGCCGTGCCTGTAGAATCCCTCGGCGTCCTGGAAGCGATTGTGGTGGTCCTGCGCGGGGTCCTCGGTGTTGCCCGCCGGATCATCGGCGAACTTGCGGTTCGGCGGCAGAGCAGCACCGTCTTTCGCCTTCAGCACAGCCAGCTCGGCCACATTCGTGATCGCGCAGGTGTACTTGATGCGGCGCACGGGCCAGGGGATGACGTGCCACCCCTGCTTGAGGTAGCGCTGCAGAACGCCCATCTCGTCGTCCTCCGCCAGGATGCGGCCCGTGGCGATTGACTTGCTCTTCACGACGTTTTCGAGAATGGCGATCTTGCCGCTGGGGATGCGCCGGATCCATAAGGATGAGATCCAGAGCACGGCGAACAGACCCAGGATCCAATAGATCCACGGCAGAAACGGAGTGATGTGTTCCATCTTAGACTCACTTTCGAAGTAAGGTTTTAGCTGTGAACAAACAGCAGAAAGCCGAGCCCAGTGCTCAGCCTACAGGGACGAAACGCTCGAACTTCTCAACATGGCAATCGTTTCAAACACTTCCACAGAGTCGAACAGGTGCATGGCAAACCACCCGCGTGCTTACCCGGCCGATAGAGCGGGCGGGGTTCAGTGCAAATTAAGTACGCGGGGTTGGGGTAGAGACCTGAGAGAGAAGGTCGAAGCGTTTCACCCGCATCCTATTGCAAGCCGCCACCGTGTCCGGCGGTTGTAAAGGACATTAAAAGAAGAAATCGCTCACATTCACACTTTGTGGCGCCCAGAAAATCGGCTCTCTCCTCCGGCACGTCTTGTGCAATCGAGCCCTCGTGCTCCTCTTCGCAAACCCGCTCCGGCCGCGCTAATGTCGGTTCAGTGATATTTCACGATATGCTCAGATCAAAGTCCAAGCGCGCTCAATCTGGAAATCGCTTTGTCGAGGACTTCCAGTTCAGAGTGCAAACGCGATGATTCTGCCAAGGTGGTCTGGTGCCGGTTTGCATCCAGCTCGGATTCAATCTGCTCTTTTCTCTTAAGAAGCTTTGTGCTGGTTATGCTGCTGCGATCCAGCGAGACCTTCATGCGCATCTGCAGTCTGCGCTTTTCCAGTGCAGCCATTTTTTCCAGATCGTTTTTCTTTCGTTTCCTTCTGTCGTCTTCTCTAAGTTTGTGGTTACGCTCAATCATGTGCTGATTGGCAAACAGTTCCGGCGCTAATCCCGAAAGACTATAAATGTCTTGCCGCGATATTTTCATCTTGTCCGATTGCGCGGTCGCGAGCATTGCCGCATCGCTGATGTAGCCGCGAGCAGCGCGCCCGGCTTGCATCTGATTGGTCTGGCTCAGCTGCTGCTGATCGTGGGGATTAAACAACTTTTGCTGCGTTTCTTGATGGCGGGCGCTCTGATCGAATTGTTGTTGAGCAGAACGTGGATCCAGTTGCTGAGGCGAACGGGCATCGCCGGGCTGTCCGAAGCGCCCGTCCAATAGCTGAGCATTTGATAGAGTCCTGCCGTTCTGAATAAATGCTTGCTCGGCATCTCGGGGATCGAATTGCTGCGCAACCCGCGGATCGAGCTGCAGACCGGTGCGCGAATCGATTTGCTGGCCGGTCAATTGATCGAAGATTTGTCCTGTCATCTGGTTGATTTGCTGACGCGCTTGCGGATCGAGCTGCCCGCGCAAACGACTGATTTCCTGAGCCTGATCGTTCGAACCATCCATGGCGCTCATTGCCGCGCCCATGCCAAGCAATACCGGCGAGCCCAGAAAGACGGTACCGGCTGTGGTGGCATTCCTGGTTTCGGCACGATCGCCTTCAAGCATGGCTTCGTAATCAACCGTGTCGCCATTGCTGTTTCTGGTCAGGAGTTTTCCGGTCATGGTATCGAGCGTCACCGTATTGCCGGCGCCGTCTTGAACCGATCGCCTGGCAAAATCGGACAAGCCGCTTTGCTGATTATTCTTCAAATCACCTATATTCGACCAGGCGGAAAACGACAAAGATCCGGCCGATTCGAAGGACATGCCGCGATTGCCTACGTTATCGACGCGCGTATCACGCACTTGAGCGTCCAAACCGGAATCGTATGCTTCCAAATCTCGTCCCTCAACGCCAGGGAAAAAACGACTAAAGCTAATCCGCCAATCAAGATTCAAAATTAAGATCAGCAGCGCCGGCTGTCGATGGGGTTTATACGATGAACGCCCTCAAGCCCTGCAAACGCCGGGTCTCGGGACACAACATTTTTCAAAACCCGGCAATATCACTAGCTGCTGCTCTCAGTCGGTCCGGCAGCGACTTCATAGAGTCTTAATCTGAAAAACGCGCAAGGTTCGATCGCGTTGGGAATAACTTTCCTGTGACCAATTTGATCGATGCCAGTCAGCCATTGAGGATGAAACAACATGGATGCAACCTCGCGAATAGGCAGCCCTGCTAAACCCAAAGAGAAGAGCAACAGCAGTTTCATGACCGCAATGCTGGTTTTGATCCTCAAGGGCAAGACTCTGCTGTTGGGTCTGGCGAAACTGAAATACGCATACACGCTGATCACAGCCTTAATCAGCATCGTCGCCTACTCTTTCAGGTTCGGTTGGGCAGCTGCCGCCGGCTTCGTTGCCTTGATCTTCGTTCACGAGATGGGACATGTGATCATGTTGCGGCATTACGGCGTGCCCGCCTCCGTCCCCATGTTCATCCCCTTTATCGGCGCGGTTGTCGGCATGAAGGGTTATCCGGACTCAGTGGTGAAGGAAGCAATCATCGCGCTGGCAGGACCGGTTCTGGGCTCGATTGGCGCGATTGCCTGCATTCCGATCTACTATGCGACAGGCAATGAGATGTGGGCGTGGTTGGCTTATATAGGGCTTTTCCTCAATTTGTTCAACTTGCTGCCCATGTCGCCGCTCGACGGTGGGCGGGTCGTAGGCGCCATCTGGCGCGGATTCTGGATCATCGGCATTGTGGCGGCGGCAGCCATCGCTCACTTCATGGAGAGTCCCATTCTGCTTCTGTTCATCATCTTCGGACTCGATGAAATGAATCGCCGTTTCCTGAGCATACACTGGGCCTTCTACATTGCCGTCGGACTGCTGGCCATCGCCTCTTCAGCTTGCTACGGAGAGATCTACTGGGGGTTCATCATCACATTCTTTGCGGTTACCCATGCTCTGGAGGCGCGCACCCTGGCGAAACGGCGCGCCCAGATGGCGGCTGCCGAGGCAGCCATGCCGCCTTTGCCCGATCTGCCGCCGGAAGACATGCCGCCACCGCTTCCTCAAGTGGCAGCGCCATCCGCCGTTGCCGGGAAGACTGCTCCCAAACCCAATCAGGCGAACTTCATAGAGCGTATGGACAAAACCTATTTCAGCGTCACGCCCACGCAAAGATTTGCCATCGGAGCAGCCTACATCGGTCTTGCCGGCACAATCGCGTCGGTTATGGCCTGGATGTATTTCGCCGGATTGGTTCATGCCCTGAAGCGCTGATATCGGCCGAGTATCGCAATCTCGAAACTCGCGATTCGAATCGGTAACTCCAGCAAGGATTGGAGCAGCCGAGCATCGCCATCGTTCGCGCAACTTCACTCAGCTGCGCAAATCCCTTTGCAACCTTAGCCTTTGGTAATCCCGGAGCCTTTCTAACATTTCGCAACGTTCGCCACTCCACAGGTGAACGATCAAAGCCTTACTGTATCTGTATCTTATGAGATCGATTACAAAATGTTTTTTCTGGCAAGAATGAGGCTGAGATCGTGGTGCTTTTTATATCGCGAGATATTGAGTGGCCTCAAATGCTAAGCCCATTGTGATCGCGCCTCTAATTTTAGACTTTGGTTACTCGCTAATCTCTCTAACCACCGAAATCTAAACCGTTCCGTTATTGCTGTCCTGCGGGATCTGTGATTAGCCGGGGTCTCGATGGAGCCGTGATCGCCTTTACTAACCCTTGCATTTGAGGAGTATATGAAAACTTCCGATCTCCTGCAGGTCACAGCTCAAAGCGAGCTTGGGCCTGCACCCATCGCCTCTGTCAGCGACGCCCAAATCTGGAAAATCGCTGTTACGCCGATGGTGAAAGCCTTGCTTGGTCCGCTAGCCGCCAAAGGCTTCTCGCGCTTTGGCGACAGCACGGACGGTCTCTTTCCCGGCGACGAGGTATCGAATCTCAACTCGTGGTCGAGGAACGGAGTGAGCAAGGTCGTGCGTTTCCCTTATCTGGCGACTTACTATCGCACCGCCCATGGTGCCTTTATCGTAAAGCGAGACTGGCTGAAAATCAAGGCTTTTGCCTGGTTCGGCGATGTGCTCGCAGGCAAGCCAGGCGAACTCATATTCAGCTTCGGTCTTCGCGACCGGCGCTTTGATGGGACGCCGCTGGCCAACGATAGCGCGCTTCTGGACTTCCCCTACGATGAGCCGCAGAACAAGCCGCTCATCATCAGGGGGCGGCAGCTCTCCGGTACATCGCTGGAAACTTCGCTGTATTCGTTTTTCCCCCAGACGACGATCGCAAAGCGCGTCGGTGACGAAGTTTTGAACGACTTCATCGCCAAGCCCTACACTTACTCCAATCGCCCGAAGCAATTCCTGCGCCTGCTGTTCACCCTCTGGCAATCGCAGACTTATCCGGGGCAGGTCGGGGTTCCGATCTTCGATGTAGGGAAAAACGCCCATGCAGCATTCGAGAAGATTGCCACCGCCTGTGGTTACGATTTTCTCGAGACGGCTCCCAGCCATCTGCACGTCTACGGCTGGAACTGTGCCAAAGGCTATGAATGCAGCGACCCTGAGCATGAAGCGACCATCAACGCGTTCAAAGCCAAGGTGGCCGAGCTGGCGCGCAATGGGCAATCGCTCACGCGCGTTCAGGAATCATGGCTATTCGTCATGCAGAGCCTTGGACCAGACCAGACCCCCGAGCGTTTTTACCTCGGCGGCCTAGTCTGGCCTCAGAACAACATAGACCAGAACAACCTCTGGCTGCACAAACCCTTGAGCAGCAGAGCAAAAGCGCAAATAAAGGCAATCAAGAAAGAAACCGAGTGCAATCCTCAGACTTCCATGCCGCAATGAGTCTCCCGCTCTGGCGGGCACCGGGGCGGCGGGTCGTTGTCTCATGTTTGCGCGCGGTTCTCTCTTCTTGAGCCGGGGGCCTCCTGGAGTGGTCAATCACTTCAGCAGGCTCCCGGCGCCTTTATGGCAATGAAGAGGAGTTTGAGATGAACCATCTGAAATTCAAGAAAACGCGGCTGCAATTATTGATGACGGTATCGTCCCTGGTGGCAGGCTTTTGCCTCCTGGGCGATCCGGCATCGGCTGCAACCGCACGGCATGCTCGACATGCCGCCGCCGAAGCGACCTCCGTCTCACACGTCGTGAAGCATAAGTCCAATCGCGGCAACTCGAGCCGGGCGGCGAAGCGCAAGCGCACCGATTCACCTGATGCCCGCAAGCTTTTCGGTGCTCAAAAACTGCCCGCCGATCTGCCGCTCAGCTCGATCGGCACCTACACAAACGGTTGCCTGGCCGGAGCTTCCCTTCTGCCGGTCGACGGCGCCCACTACCAGGCGATGCGCATTTCGCGCAACCGCTTCTGGGGTCATCCACGCACCATCAAGTACGTGCGCGACCTGTCCGACAAGGCTCACGCCGACGGCTGGCAGGGCACCCTGGTAGGTGATATGGGACAGCCACGCGGCGGCCCCATGCTCACCGGTCACGCCAGCCATCAGATTGGACTGGATGTGGACCTCTGGCTTACCCCGGCACCCGATCGCAAACTGAGCGATGATGAGCGCGAGAAGCTCGACGCCAGGTCTGGCCTCAAAGTCGACAGCGCCGAGCTCGACCCGCAAGTCTGGACTGCCGCTCACGAGAGCTTCGTCCGCGATGCCGCTCAGGGCGAAAACGTCACCCGCGTCTTCGTCACTCCGGCAATCAAGAAGGCTCTGTGCGCGAAGAAGGACCCGCACGGCGCCGATACCTGGTGGCTCAATCGCCTTCGTCCCTGTCACTCGGGCGTCTGTGTCGGTCATGACGACCACATCCATGTCCGCCTGAGCTGTAAACCCGGCGACAAAGCCTGCCACAATCAACCGGCACCCGATGCTGGAGATGGTTGCGGCAGCGAAATCGACGAGGCAATGAAGGAAGTGGCAGCCGATCCGCCCAACAAGTCGGCGGCTCGTCTTGCCGCTGAGCAAGCCGAAAGAGCAAAGGCAGCCAGGCACGGCTCGGGCGATAAAGCCGGCTGGGAAGGCGACCACAGCAAGGTAACCGAGCTGGAAGTCAATCCACCTTTCCCGCTGAGCAAGATGCCCGCTCAGTGCAAAGCGGTCCTGAAAGCGAGCTCGCGAGTTCCGATTCGCGGGCGCTAGAAACCTCAATT
>JAJPJO010000192.1 GCA_021324135.1 Pseudomonadota bacterium | reverse complement strand
GGTCAGTTCCAATATGACGCAAGTCAGGTAGTGCCATTCTTCTGCATCGATTTTTTTCAAGCAGAAACTTGATCCGGGAAGGGGTTTTCCAAGTGGCGAATCCGCGTCGCTTATATAACTTACGACGTCAAATTCACCCCTTTTTGACGTCGTAAAATATATCAAGAGCTTGTCAATAGCCGTTTTGACTGTTCGTTTCATCCCAAAAAAGTCTGCCAAAGGATAAGAACGCTCAGTCGTGCTTTCCGCAGATATCGAGGAGGGTGGTGTCCGTGGAGGGAGTGATACCCTCAACAGCCCTTTAATCGTTATGACGATTGGATCAAAGTTCTTGGCAATTATGATGACAAGATGCGTCTGAAAGCTCAGTGTCCTTGGGCCTTTCGGGACCCGATTGTCATGAGCAGAATATGCGTGTTTGACGTAATCGTCATATCAATTAAAGGACTTCAGAGGAGGTGCATCGATCAGCTCTGGTACCGGGGGCGGAGGGGTATCGGAACGGAGTGTACCGGAACGGAGTGGTACCGGACGGAGTGGTACCGGACGGAGTGGTACCGGGACGGAGTGGTACCGGACGGAGTGGTACCGGACGGAGTGGTACCGGGACGGAGTGGTACCGGAACGGAGCGGTGCCGGGGATGGAGTGGTACCGGACGGAGTGGTACCGGGACGGAGTGGTACCGGGGATGGAGTGGTACCGGGTACGGAGTGGTACCGGGTATGGAGTGGTACCGGGGATGGAGTGGTACCGGGTATGGAGTGGTACCGGGGACGGAGTGGTACCGGGGATGGAGTGGTACCGGGTATGGAGTGGTACCGGGTGCGGAGTGGTACCGAGGACGGAGTGGTACCGGGGATGGAGTGGTACCGGGTACGGAGTGGTACCGGAGATGGAGTGGCAGCGGAGAGGGACAGTGGTAGCGGGAGCAGGGGGCGGGGTGATACCGGGTAGCGGCGCCAGAGTGGTATCAGGCAGTGCGATACCGCGGGTGGAGTGATACCGCATATAAAATGTTGTCTGCAATACAAAGAGAGGGCGCTAACCAGCACCCTCCCTTGTAAATCTGCGACCTTTCGGTGCTTACTTCTTGCGTCCAGGCATCGCAACTGTGCGGGACAGAGCGTTGGTGACGAACAGATTGAGGCTGACGCCTTCTTTCTCTGCACGGTCTACCAGGGCTTGATGCAACGACTTCGGAAGACGGACGGTGAACTTGCCGCTGTACTTCAAATAGTCATCGCCGCCTACCTTAGCGCGAGCAACGGTTCTCACTGCTCTTGCCTTGGGGGCCTTGGCCTTGGGGGCTTTTTTCATCGCGGGCTTGGCTGCTTTTTTGCTAGCTGCTTTGCGAGCGGGTTTCTTTCCGGCTTTCTTCGTTGCCATTGTTCTCTCCTCGTATTTGGGATCTAGGGCAATTAAAGGCTCAGGCTTGCTGAGTCCGTTTAATTTGGGGATGCTTGCACGCGCAAGCTTTCCTCAAGACGCTTGGCTTATCCATGCGCCCCATTTAAGATATATGCGACCTACCACCACCATAGGTGGCACCAATATTGTACCCCACGATCTATCTTTTACTACTCATTTTGGATATATTTTTTCGGGATTGGATTCCTGTGCTGATCGGAAGTTGCAACCGAGTGGCTCTATACGTGGTGCGGCACCACTTTTGATGGCTGGTATCACTTCCTAAAAGTTAAGGTTCGTAACTGGAAATCGACTGCTACATGGACAAATTCCGCCTGCTGGTTATCAGACTTAGTGCACTTGGTGATGTGGTGCACACTCTGCCTGCGGTCGCACGAGTAAAACAATTGCATCCGGAAACGCATGTGACATGGATCGTCGAGCAAGCGTTTGCAGATATTTTGCAGAACAATCCGCTTGTTGATGAGGTCATTATTTTTCCGAAAAAGGCTTTAGCGGCCGATCTCAAAAATCCATTGACCTGGTTAAAGAGTGACTCGCAAGTGAAGCGGTTTCTGGCTGAGCTTAGAAGCCGGAAATTCAATGCAGCCATAGATTTCCAGGGTTTATTCAAAAGCGGTGCCATCGCTTTTTTGAGCGGTGCACCAATACGAGTCGGATTTACGCAAAGCCGCGAATTTTCCGATCGCTTTCTAACACACAAGCTGGATGCCGATTATTTTTCGCACGATATTCACGTTATCGACCACAATGTGGCGCTTGCTGAGTTTTTGTTAAGAATTGCATGTGGTACTAGTGCCGAATTTAGTGGCACGGTAGATTTCCCTCTTCCATCTCCAGGTGAAGAGGTTTTTGCTCGTATTCAGCAAAAGGTTTTTGGCGATCGGCAGACTGCCATGTTGCAGATGCGTTCGGATGATCAGAAAAAATCCGAGAAGCTAGATGTGCCAAATTATTCGAGCATGGAACCATCTGTGGAGGCAAAATCAAATTCACAACTGGAACCACCGGCGGAGGCAGAAACAACCCCGAGAATAGAACCAGCGGTGGAGGCAGAGCGCGGCGGTAAAAAGGGGCGCCCTACAATCGTGTTCATCCCTGGAACCACTTGGATTACCAAGATCTGGCCCCGAGAAAAATGGGTGGACCTGGGAATCAACCTTCTGAAGAAGCATGACGTTCGAATTGTCCTGATCGGCGGTCGAGCGGAGACCGAAACTAATCAATATATATATGATCGTATTCTCGAGGCGAATGTAGAGAACAAAAATGTTGTCAACCTTACAAATCAAACCTCATTGATCGATCTGGTGGCATTGTTCTCACTGGTCGATTTAGCTGTCGGGCCTGATTGCGGACCTCTGCACATGGCAGCGGCAGTCGGTCATCCTGCTTGCATAGGCATCTTTGGAAGCACGCCGTGGCGGCGGCTCGCGCCATACGGGCATACATCATCGGTGGTCGCCCTGGACATCGAGTGCCAGCCTTGCTACCAGGCAAAGTGTCGATTCAATACTGTCGCTTGTCTGACTGACTTGAATCCCGAGCTGGTCCTGCAGAAGATCGAAAGCTCCTTACTGAACCGAATGTAATTGGCCCGAATGAAACTGAACCGAATGTAATTGGCGGCGGGAGCGGCTAGGTGACGCATCGCCCGTGGTATCGCCCGAAAGGCGATCACTCTATTTGCGAAAATGCGGCTCAGTTACAGGCTTAGTCACGGGCTCAGGGTCAGGCTCAGGCTCAGCCTCAGCCTCAGGCTCAGCCTTCACTCACCCATTTGTCGATGCTTCTCGACCAGCCGGGGCACAACTCGGAATCGCTGAAAAATATCGAAATTTCTCTTGCGGCGCTCTCCGGACCATCGGAGCCGTGCACTATGTTTCTGCCGATCTCAACGGCAAAGTCGCCGCGAATGGTGCCGGGGGCGGAACTGGCGGGATTGGTCGCCCCGATTGTGTTTCGGGCAAGCGAAATTGCGTTTTTCCCTTCCCAAACCATAGCCACGATCGGACCGGCAGTGATGAAACTGACAAGCCCGTCGAAGAAAGGTTTGCCCTTGTGCTCCCCGTAATGCTCCTCGGCTTTCTCTTTTGATAATTTCATGAGCTTCATGCCGACGAGTTTGAGTCCGCGATTCTCGAAGCGGCTTATTATCGCGCCGATCAATCCGCGCTCGACACCATCAGGTTTGATTGCTACAAAGGTTCGTTCTACTGACACCGTGCTTTCCTCCACTGCAGACCGCCCTACAGGCGGTGCTTTTACTAACGCGCTTCCTGGTGCCGAATCAATGTTGCCCTGCTGGCTGACTGCGGGGGCTGAACAATGATGCGGGCCTGCAACCAGCTTTAGCAACTGCGACCGGCAAGATGCGGTTGCGCGTCATTAGTCTCATATATAAAGGTATGGATCAGTTCAGCTTTATAAGTTTTGCAAAGCGCGGATCCATGATTCTTTTCTGATCGTTGGGACCAAAGTCGATGTTGTAAAGCTCTTTGTCGCCTTCTCCGATGACCTTGACCACGGTGCCGATACCAAACTTCGAGTGCTGGACGGTATCGCCGACGACCAACTTTTCAAAGGCCGGCGCCGCTTCCTGGTTCGAGCCGCCACTCGATATCTGCCTGGGGTCTGACTCCTGTCCCAGCCGCTGTGCTCTTGGTTTGGCGCCGCCGCTCCCGGCATAGTTGGAGGCGGATGCTCTTCCTCCATTAAACGGCATTGGATAAACAGCTCCCTTGCCGCCCGCCGAGTTTGAGCCGCTATTTCCGCCCTCTGATCTTCGGTAACTTCCACTTCTGCTGTCCGATCCGCCTCGGCGATCGGCGCCATTTCTATTCTCCCAGCCGCCGCTCGGCTGGCTGCGCCCATACGTGTTGCCGCCAAATGAGTTGCCGGTTCGGGCGCCCCCCGGGGATTGACGATCGTCATAATCGTCGCCATCAGCTTCGCCGTATTCGTCGATTTCAGATCTGGAGCTGCCTCTGTGCTCGCTGGGGTAGTATCCGGTCAAAAGCCCTGGTGTGATTTCCTCCAGGAATATACTTGGCGCCGTCGCGATCATGGTGGCGCCTGTTGGTCCGCGTCCCATGAAGGTGCGTTTGCGCGCTCGGGTTATGTAGAGCATGTCTTCTGCGCGCGTGACACCGACATACATTAGCCGGCGCTCTTCCTCCAATGCGCTCGGAGACTCTTGTGACCGGATGTGAGGGAACAAACCATCCTCCAGGCCGACAAGAAAAACTACCGGGAACTCCAGACCTTTTGCAGAGTGGAGAGTCATCAGGCGCACCGAGTCTTCCCGATCGTCGGTTTTATCCGTATCACTTATCAGAGCAATTCTGGTCAAAAACGATTCGAGATCGGGCTCATCGGCAACCTCTTCGAATTCTTTCGCCACCGCCAGCAGTTCGCGAACGTTCTCAATTCTGCCGAGCGCCAACTCGTCCTTCTCGCTTTCGGCATCTTGTTGCAGCATCTCGAGGTATCTCGTATCCATGAGGATGAGACCGAGTAATCCGCTGACCGGACCGCCTTGAGCGGCGTTCGATTCGCCGGGAGCGGGCGGAGTAGAACCATCGGCGGTGCCTTCCTGCTGGGCGGCTCGCTCTACCTCCGGACGCCACCTGTAAAACAAACTCTGAGCAAATTGGTACAAGGCTTGAGCTGCCTTGAGTGGAATGTTGGGAATGCGCTGCGCCTCTAGAGCCGCTTCGGCGGCAGACAGTCCCCGCTGACTGGCATATGACTCGAGGCGCTCGAGCGTGGTTTTGCCTATGCCGCGTTTCGGCGTATTGATTACGCGCGAGAACGCTTGCCCGTCTTTGGGATTGTAGACCAGTTTCAGATAGGCAATGACATCTTTGATTTCCTGGCGGTCATAAAATTTTGTGCCACCAAATACGGTGTAGGGTATACCGCTGCGAATCAAGACTTCTTCAAGCGCCCGGCTCTGTGCATTCGTCCTGTACAAAATTGTCGCATCGGAATAGTTTCTGCCGCGAGCCTTCATTTGTTTGAGCTGGCCGATGACATAATAGGCTTCGTCGATGTGATCGGAACCTTCATAATACTGAGCTTTCGATCCCTTGCCGCGATTGCAGCGCAATACTTTCTCGATCCGTTCGGTGTTGTTGCTGATGATGCTGTTTGCGATATCAAGTATGGTGCTGGTCGATCTGTAGTTCTCTTCCAGCTTGACCATCGCCGTGTTTTTGAAATCGTTCTTGAAATTGAGGAAAATGGTGTAGTCGGCTTTGCGCCATGAGTAGATCGATTGGTCGACGTCGCCGACCACCATCAGAGTGCGCTCGTGCCAGCGCTTTTGCAGCTCCGTTTCATCCAGGCTGTCGCCAAGCCTGCTCGGGCGGCGAGCAATGATCTCGTGCGGCTCGGCAGTGACGTCCGATAGCAAACGCACGAACTCGTATTGTGCTTTGTTCGTGTCTTGAAACTCATCAATTAATAGATGGCGAAAACGATGCATCAATCGTTCTCTCACATGCGGCTGAGTGCGCAGCAGATCGGTGAAGACCAGGATCAGATCGTCGAAATCGAGAGCATTATTGCGCGCCATTTCTTTCTGGTAAGCATGAAAGATCTGGGCAATCTTGTCCTCGCGATAACTTGTAAACTCGCCGGCATAAAGGTTGTATGTGTAGCCGTCGTTCTTAGCGGCCGAAATCACATACTTCATTTCGCGCGCCGGATACATCTTTTCGTCAAGACCGAGGGCTTTGATCTGCCCTTTCATGACATTCAAGCTATCGGTCTCGTCGTAGATGACAAAGTTTTTCGTCCACTGCCAGCCTTCTTCGCTTTTGTATGCTTCAATTTCTCGGCGCAACAAACGCGCGCACATGCTGTGAAAAGTGCCAATCCATGCATATCTCAGTCTGTGACCGCCGACGATCGTTTCGACCCGATTCTTCATCTCCTTCGCCGCCTTGTTTGTGAAGGTGACGGCCATGATCGAGTCGACGTCTTGCCTCAACTCCGAGATCAAATAGGCGATGCGCCGCGTCAAAACAGTCGTCTTGCCTGATCCGGCGCCGGCGACGACAAGGCATGGACCCCAACCCTGGCACACCGCCTCCTTTTGGGCGGCATTCAGTCGGGACAATAAATCCTTATCTCCTCTGTCCGGCAGAGCCATAGCTGTGTTTAACGCCTCCAGCCCACTCAATTCAATTTTATCCATAGATTTGTCCAAGTCGCTAAGCGGAAAACGGTCGATTGTGCCGAAAAGGCAAAAACGGCATCGAGGACGCGATCAGCTCGGCAAGCTCCTCGGATATATACAAAAGGAGGCTTACCGGCAATTGCATTCTTCGAAAATCGTACCGTATATACGTTCCGCCAAGCTTGAGCGCAAAATTATGGAACGAGTTGATTAAAACTTGTAAACAGCGGCGCCAGTTAGAATTGACCAGAACACAAAGATCGCTAAGCTAGAACTCGCAGCCTAAAGAATAGATTAAAATCTTGGCATGCCTATCGCGGGTTTCAGCTGAATCTACGCCCCAGTGAGATTGCAAGGCGATAAACATTCAGAAAGAACGATCTGATGCCTGTTTGAACGGCGAGGCGCATCGAGGAAATAAGAGAATATGGCTCCATCAGAACCACCAATGGCCAGCACTGTCACGATCCCTACAGTGGATGAGCTGGCACAAGAGTTGCTTCTTATTCAACAATCGGGTCCCAGAAAAGTTGCCATCATAGGAACGCGGAATTTGCCTTTGACGCACCAGCAACTTGTCGAGATGTTGAGTTATGCGCTCGTGCTCTCCGGGAATCAAGTGATCACAAGTGGTGGCGCCAATGGTACCAACATGGCTGTGATAAGAGGCGCGCAGAGAGCCAATCCCGATCGCGTCAGCGTTATCCTTCCGCAAACAATCGGTCAGCAGCCGGCTGAAGTCCAGGATCTGCTCATCGGCATCAAAAACATCGTCGAGTATCCGGAGCGCCGCACAATGACCCTTGCCGATGCCAGCCGCATTTGCAACCATGAGATTATCGACAAATGCCAGCAGGTGATCTGTTATCTGTATCACACCAGTCATACACTTTTAGAGTCAGTCACCTACGCGAAAGAACGGCGTAAAATCGTCACGAGTTTCTACCTCGACTAGTTCCGATCTTGGCTGTAAAACTGTAAAATCGACTGCAGTGCGATGCAGCGTCACATCGTTTTCGGATATATCCATTGCAAACACATCAGATAGTTCAACTGCCGGCTTACTCACAAATGCTGGTCGTTTGTCTCTCCGCATTTGCTATTTCCGGCTTGCTCTATCCTTCATATATAAGCTTTCTGAAGAAGAAACAAGTCGAGCAATACCTGCGCGAAGACGGTCCCGGCAGCCATGCGCATAAGGCGCGGACCCCCACCATAGGTGGTGCCGTCTTCGCGATTGTCACTATCATCACGTGCCTTGCAGCCTGGTTTCTATTCGGGCTGCCGATTTCCCTGGACGGTTCGGCTATATTGGCTGTAGCTCTTGTTTGCGGCGGCATCGGCTTCTTCGATGACTTCGCTAAATTCACATCCAGAAGCAACAAAGGTATTTCGGGTTATTTCCGCATGGGCATGGAATTGCTCCTTGGCCTGGTGCTCGGGGTTCTTCTTGTAATCACCGCCCATCAAGTCATCCTCATGCCGTTTGCCGGACAGCTTGCCGCGCTCTTCGGCGGGCAGGCAAGTCAGGCCGGATCGTCCCTGAGCATCTGGGTGCCGCCGGCTGTCTTCTTCGTTTTGCTTTCCACATTTCTGGTCGGCGCCACCACGAATGCCGTCAATCTGCACGATGGCATGGATGGTCTTGCCGCCGGAACGTCTTGTCAGGTCTTCGCCACCATGGCATTAATCCTCTATGACAGCGGGCAAATCGCCTACGCTCTCATCGCAGCGGCAATAGCCGGTGGTCTTCTGGGCTTCCTCATTTTCAACAAGAATCCCGCCAAAATATTCATGGGCGATACCGGCAGTCTGTTCATCGGCGGGCTGATGGGTGCTCTGGTTGCCGCGGGCGGTCTTGTGATCTGGTTCGTTCCCTTATCGCTTGTATATATCGCGGAAGCGTTGTCCGTGATTATGCAGGTGGTTTATTTCAAGCTCACAAAACATATGGAAGGTCAGGAAAGCATGCCGCTTTTCAAAGTGGTATACATCAAGCTCTCGCGCCGGCTGCCCGGCGAAGGCAAGCGCTTGTTCCGCATGGCGCCGCTTCACCACCACTTTGAGGCGGTACTGGCCGAGAAGGGCATGGAAGAGTGGCAGGTGGTGGCGATGTTCTGGCTTGTGCAGTTTGCGCTTTGCATTATTGTTTCGCTTTGCTATTTCAAATTCGGGCGGTGATTATTGCTGCCTTGATTGTTCAGATTTAATATACTTGTGTCATGAAAGAAGGGTGGAACGGACCATAACCGCTAGATTACTAGGACAGACTGCAAAGACGGTCTTGGAGCCAATCTCAGGAGCAGACTCGATTTGAGCAAAGTACTTCAACTAGTCAAGGACCTGGTCTCCCAGGATCGTTGGGATGAAGCTTTGTCCGTCTTGACCCGGCACGCCCGCCAGGCGCGCAATGATCCGGAGATCGAGTATCACCTCGGCGTTCTTTATTTCAACATGGGCAAGTTCGAAGATGCAGAGCGGCATCTGAAGAACTCATTGGCGATAAACGGCAATAATCCTGATGCCCATTATCAGCTTGGACTCTGCCTCTTGAAGCAGAACAGGGCAAACGAAGCCATGCCCGAGTTCCGCGAGGCGTGTGAAGCCAAGCCTGGTTTTGCTGTCGGGCATCTGCACTGGGGTTTGTCCCTGGCGGCTATGAAGAGCTACAGGGGCGCTGTTGGGCAGTTCAAGCAAGCGGTGCGATATAACCCCAATCTGGCCGTAGCTTACTACCAGGGCGGTGTTTGCTCGTTTCTCCTCGATCAGTATCCGGATGCGGTGGAAGCGTTCAAGGCCGCCGTTCACTACGATCCTAAATTAGCCGAGGCTTATAATGGGCTGGGCATGGCGCTTTGCGCCATGGGCAACATTGCCGATGGCCTGCAGTGCTTCCAGAAAGCGGTCGAGGTCGATCATCAGTACGCCGCTGCCCATCGCAATTGGGCTCAGGCTCTTGTGCAGCTCGGCCGGGCGGATGAGGCGGTCAGGCACTATCAGGAAGCCATCAACCTGGCACCGCAGAGCATGACGGCGACCGAGCGGGCTTTGATTTACAACGACTGGGGCGTCAATCTGTTTCAACAGAATTTGCTCGATGACGCTTGCGAGAAATTCCTGCAGGCGGTTGATGTCGATCCGACGCTCGAGCCGGCCCGCCTTAATCTTGGGCTCGTCTACATGGCGCTCAAGGAATACGAGCGAGCCTGCGAAGTTTTTGAAAAAGGGCTGGACATCAACTTCTCCAATGTCGACATGGCGATGTATTGTGCGGTCAATTATCTCTTGCTCGGGCGCTTTGACGAGGCGCTCAGCCGGCTTACCAAGGTCATGTCGATGGGCATCCAGCATCCCGATGTCGATCTCTGGATGGGCTTCGCGCACGTCGGCGCCGGTCGAACCGAGCCTGCCGAGAAGTGCTTCGAGCGCGCCCTCAATGCCAATCCGCGCAGCTACCTGGCGCTGGACGGCTGGGGATGCGCTCTGGCTCTGGCGGGAAATCACAAAGCCGCTCTCGACAAATTCAAGCAGTGCATTGCCCTGAACGACGGCTTCGGTCTTGCCCACCTTCATCTGGCTAGAACGCTTGATGAGCTCGGGCAGCCGGATGTGTCGAAGCATGAGTTCCGGGAAGCGATTCTGCGCGATCCGCTCTGCATCATTCCGCAAAAGGAAGCGCTCGAGAAATTGCTCGAGGCGCATCAGTTCGAGTTTGTCATGAATCAATCGATGAAGTTGCTTGATGTCCTGCCTCACGATATCGACGCCAAACTGGCTCTGGCTAAGTCTTTGAAGGCGCAGAACCGGTTGAACGAGGCCCTCCATCTCACTCAAGAATTAATCGAAGAGAAGCCGACCAACGGACCGGCGCGCGTGATTGCCGGGCAGATTCTTCTGGTTAAGGGACGTTTTGCCGAAGCCGATCAGATGTTTCGCGAGGCATCGCAGCTCTTCGAGGGCGATGCCGGGCTCTTCTATGCCTGGGGAAAAACGCTTGCTTTACTCGGGTTGCACGAGCTGGCACTGGAGAAGTATCAGCGCGCCAGCGAAATTGATCCATACGACGGTGACACATACGAGGCCTGGGGCGCCACGCTCAAGGCTCTGGGGCGATTTTCCGAAGCAGCCGAAGTGTATAAACGCGCCGCCCAATACATATGACCCAGACAGTCGACATCATCGCCAGAACGATGGCGTCATCTTTGCCATCGGAGCAATTGGTCAAGACTGAGCAGCTGCTTCACTTCCGGCTGGCCTTCGCTGCCGTCGGACTGGTACTGTTCGCGGTGATGACCGTCTTTGCTCCGGGCATGTTCGATCTTGCCGCCCTTGGAAGTTCCTGCGGCATCGTTCTCGTCTATTCAGGATTGGCCCTCCTCTTCCTGCGCAGCCGCTCCCTGTCCGGTTCTGCAGCGGGCTCGGGTGCTGATGCATTGGGCGCATCTGCGGCACAGTCCGCACCATCGGCGGTGTCACCGCCGGCGGCTGCATCTGCATCCACATCGCCGGGATTATCATCGTCGCAAGCCCTGAGTCTGCCGGTGGGTGCGTTGCAGGGATCGGCTCTACAAGCGCTTTCGTATGGAGGGATACCGACGCGCCTGGATCAGATCAATGGCATGCTGATCGGCCTCGATATTTTTACACTGACATTGATCGTTCATCTCTCAAATGGTGTCGAGTCAGATCTCTATGTTCTTTACCTTCTGCCTATTCTGCTTGCCAGCTATACCTTCGGCAAGAGAGGAACGTATCTCAGCGCGCTTCTGGTGAGCGTTTGTTACGTCAGCTTGCTGGTTGTTGAAAACGCCGAGCTGCTACTGTATGTGATACCAAGCCAACATGTCACCATGGCCAGTGCCTACGCTCCCAAATTCATCGGCAAGATCGCCGGGCGTTCAATACTGCTCGTCAGTGTTGCCTTTATCTGGGCCCGTTTCGTCAGCTACATGTCGGGAGTCGCGCAGCAAGGGGCTAACAGGCTGCGCGAGCAACTGGAGAACAACACCCGCATGGTCAATGAGATTCAAGCGCAGGCGCAGCGTGAGGCCCTGATTAATTCGATCAACTCGGCCATCCGTAGCACGATCGAGCTCGATCGTATATTGGAGACAGCCGTCGACGAGCTTGCCGGCGCGCTCAATGTTTTTCGCTGCGCGGTGGTTTGCAGGCTGCCTTCGGAAGACGATGGCGTTTTCATTTGCGAAGCTGATCCGCACGGAGAGCGGGTCGAGGCGGACAATGGCATGTTGACCGGAGCCTACAAAGGGCTCTCGCCCGCCTCGGACTTTCATGCCCAAGCAAAAATGCCCAAGCGCGTCGAACTCAAATATTTCAATGAGGAGCTTTGCCGCTTCGTCCTCGAGAATTGTGCCGAGTATCAAACGCGCAGCGACGGCGTTATCATGAAGACGTTTGTTTACTCCGACCCGCATGAGGAGCCGCTCTTCGCTCCTGTAAAAGAAATGCTGGCGGCGCCTGGTTACGGCTCTCTGGTTGTGCAGCCGATGATGTACAGCGGCTCCTCGAAGGGCGTGCTCGTCATTGCCGAGATGGATCCCAGGCGTTTCTGGTCGGCAGCCGACCTCGATCTGATCAAATCCGTAGCCGGTCAGGTGGCAGTCGCCATCGAGCAATCATCCTTGATTCAAGAATTATCAAAGACAAACCAGGACTTAGTCGAGAAGAACACGAACCTGGATGCAATCAACTCAGAGCTGCGTCAGATGCAATCCCAGCTTGTCCATCAGGAAAAAATGGCATCGCTGGGAAGATTGGTAGCCGGCATCGCCCACGAGCTCAACAATCCGATCAACTTCGTGCACGGCAATCTGCCCTACCTCAGGGATTATGTCGAGGACTTGAAGAATCTAATTAACACGATTGACGAACTGCCCGGCGAGTCGCACGAAAAGCTGGCTCGGCTCAAGGAAGATGTTCGCTACGACTTTCTGATCACCGATCTGGACAACATCATTGCCGATTTGAATGAAGGCGCCGATCGCATTCGCCAGATCATCAGAAACCTGAGAAGTTTCAGCCGGCTCGACGAAGCGGAGCTCAAGGAAGCCTCGATTCACGAGGGCATCGAATCGACCGTCAAAATCCTTTCGCAGTACTATGGTCGGGATAAGACGCCTCTGGATAAGAGCTTCGGCACTCTGCCGAACATCCTGTGTTATCCTGGGCAACTCAATCAGGTGTGGATGAACTTATTGTCAAATGCCGCCCAGGCGGTTCAGAACCAGGATGATGGCAAGGTTTCGGTCAGTACGACTGTGGACGGCGGCGAGGTAATTGTCTCAATAAGGGACAACGGGCCTGGAATAAAACAGGAGATTCAGAGTAAAATTTTTGATCCGTTCTTTACGACCAAACCAGTCGGGCAGGGAACGGGACTCGGGCTTTCAATATGTCATTCGATTGTCGAGCGGCATGGCGGGAAAATCGAGCTCAAGAGCGAGCCCGGCGAGGGAACTACATTCACGGTGCGCTTGCCGGTACGAACGGACGTCGCTGAGTTCGCAAATGCGGCGGAATTGTCCATCTACGATTGAATCCCTGATTCTGATTTTTGTTCATGGTCCATCAAGGTAACATTGGCTGGGGAGTTGAGTATGTCGAGGCGGCACAAAATCCTGATTGTTGATGATGAAGTGGCTAATCTCCGCCTGCTCAATCGGGTGCTCGGAAAGGATTACGAGATCATCGAAGCCACGGGCGGTCAAGAAGGGCTTCAGGTGCTCAAGGACAATGAAGTCAGCCTGATCATCACCGATCAGCGCATGCCCTCCATGACCGGTGTGCAATTACTCGAACAGTCGCTGCCGGTGCGCCCCGACGCCATAAAAATTCTGCTGACCGGCTACACCGACGTGCAAGCTCTCATCGATGCGATCAATGCCGGGCATGTCTACAAGTACATTCCCAAGCCCTGGGATGCCGACGAGCTTAAGCTGACAGTGAAGCGCGCCCTGGAGTCGTACGAGCTGAAGCTGCAAAATGACTGGCTCATCAAAGAGTTGAAGTCTGCCATGACGGAGCTCGAGCAGCTTTCCATGGGTACCATTCGTGCTCTGGCAGACGCTCTTGATGCCAAATGCGACTATACAGCCGGGCATAGCTTGCGCGTCAGCCGTATTTCCGTCCTGATCGGAAAAGCGCTTGGGCTGCAGGAAGAAGACCTGCGCGATCTGGAGCTCGGCGGTATCTTGCACGACATCGGCAAAATCGGCGTGCCCGAATCAATCCTCTGGAAGCCGAGTTCGCTCACTCCTGAGGAGCGCGACATCATGCGCGAGCATCCTTTGAAGAGTGCGCAAATTATCGGAGAGCTGCGCGGATTGCGGCGGGCCCGTGATTATGTCAAACACCACCATGAATTTTTCGACGGCACGGGCTATCCCGACGGGCTGGCCGGCGATACGATTCCGCTGGGCGCCCGCATAATACTTGTCTCCGATGCCTATGATGCGATGACTACCGATCGCCCTTACAGAGAAGCGATCGGCCATCAGAAGGCGATCAATGAATTGAAGAATAAGGCCGGAAGCCAATTCGATCCTAAAGTGGTCGATGCTTTGCTGTCCATCACGGAAGCGGGCGTCGACGCTCTTAACAAGCGGATCATGGAAGAGTTCGGCGATAATTTCCTCGGTCTGGGATTGACTGGCATCGACGCGCGCACCACGGGCAAGAAATATCGCGCCGAGCTGAATCGGAAGACACGTGTTGCAGCTGATTGATAGCTTGAATGAGAACGTTTCAAAAGGAATGCCCTGCCACAGAACTTTTTGGGTAGCAGTTCTGTTTGCGCTTATTTCGTGGCTCGGTTTTGGTTGTGGCTTTGAGCGGGCTTACGGCTCGGTGAGCGGTTTTGGCAAGACGAAGGATGGCAAGGAAGTGAAACTATTCACCCTGAAAAACAAGCGAGGGACGACGGCTAAGATCACCAATTATGGTGCCATTCTTACCGAACTCTGGGTCAGGGATAAGCACGGCAAAATGGCTGATGTAGTGCTGGGTTTCGATAACGTCGCCGATTATGAGAAGAACTCGCCATATTTCGGAGCCATAATCGGGCGTTACGCAAACCGCATCGCCCATGGTGAATGCACAATCGATGGCAAGAAGTACACGTTTGCAAAAAACGACAGAGACTCAAGCACATTGCACGGCGGTCTGAAGGGCTTCGACAAGCGGGTGTGGAACGAAGGTCCTGTTGAAAGCAAAGACGGCCAATCAATTCGATTTACCTACACGAGCGCCGATATGGAAGAAGGATTTCCGGGGCGCCTGGATGTGGCGGTGCGCTATACGCTGACAGAAGACGATGCCATCAAGATTGACTATGAGGCACATTGCGACAAAACCACAATCATTAATCTCACCAATCATTCCTATTTCAATCTTTCAGGTTCGTCTGAGACAAATATTCTCGATCACATTCTTACTGTAAACGCTGATCAATACACGCCTGTCAACGGTAAGCTCATTCCAAAAGGTGTGATTGAACCAGTGAAGGGAACGCCGTTTGATTTCAGAAAACCGACAGCAATTGGTGAGCGGATCAAACAGGTTGAGCCCGGCTACGACATAAACTATGTCTTGAATCAGAAGTCGCCAGGCGAGCTTTGCCATGCAGCTACGGTGAGCGATCCGAAAAGCGGCCGAATTCTCGAGGTGTACACCACCGAACCAGGTTTGCAATTTTACTCGGGGCAGTGGTTGGACTTGCCGGTCGACGGTGTTACCGGACCGTATAAAAAATACGACGGTTTCTGTCTGGAGGCTCAGCACTATCCTGATTCTCCGCATCATCAAAATTTCCCGTCTGTAGTTTATAAACCTGAGCAACGCTACAAGCAAACCACGATCTACAAGTTTCTCGCGCAATAAATCCGGCGTGATAACTCAGTGCCGATTCTGACTCTGCGCTCCTTCTTTGCTCGTATCGATTGGCATGGCACCGTCGATGAACTTCTGGACATCCTTCTTCACCGCTTGATCGATCTGGCCTGCAGGAGCTTTCTTAAACAAGTCCTTCCGTTCGTGCTCGGCAATCATCCTTCGCAGTTTGATCTGATTGGCGTCTTCAATCAGACTTCGAAATGCCGGCTCTCGGCAGAGCTTGATAAAAGCCGGCTGGGGCAGAAGTGAGGTATATCGAGCGTCTTTCATCAGTTTGCAGAGATGATCGTTTTCTTTGTATTTTTTCATCACCGCCGGTGGTGCCTGGTCGTTCCAATGCTCCCACAAATCCGGAGACTCCATAAATCGAATCACTCTTCGATCGTTCCAAACTTCACTCATGCTTGAATCGCCCCAGAGCTCCAGGAGGTCCAACCACAAATAGCTATGGTAATCGGGAACGTACTCGAGCTGGGCCATGCTTCCCTCGATATAGCCATGCTCGAGACTGCCATCGTTCAATGCCCGTCGAAATGCAGCGTCCCCCGCCACGAGTTTCTTTAGCGATGCATCGGTAGTTATCTTCCTGAAGTATCGCTGGCGGCTGGCGCGGTCGTACTTCTTGTCCCCGCCCACGCTCTCGTCCAGCGCCCTGACTATGGAATCGGACAATTCCTTTCCGCTCTTCACGATGCGCTCGGAATTGGTTGCCTCGTTGGTTCGCGATCTTTCTCGCACTTGCAGCACCAGACCGGCAATAACCAGAGCTGCAAAAGAACAACATAGAACGAGGATAAATGAACGTTTCATCCAGCGCTGGCTTCGCGCAACAACTGGTTCTCCAGCAGCTTCCGTGAGCTGATCTTCAGTTGATTTCTGCTGCTTTTCAATGGCTCGCTGTTCTTCCAGTGAACGCAGCGCCGACATCAGATCATCGGCATTTTGGTAGCGCTGTTCTCTGTCTCGTGCTAGAGCTTTGGCCACTATATCTTCAATCGTTTTGGGGAACGTCAGACCATGCCTGTTTTCACTCAGCAGAGGCGGATCTTCTTCTTTGTGCCTGAGCACGGTTTGCATGTACGTCTCACCGGTCAGAGGAATCTCGTTTGTCAGCGCCTTGTACATCAAGCAGCCAAGCGAGTAGATGTCCGAGCGCCAATCGACCTCAAGACCGCCGGCTTGCTCGGGGCTCATGTAAAGCGGGCTGCCGATACGTGCTCCGGTGCTGGTCAGCTTCTGATCGTTTGCCTGGATTTTTGCGATGCTGAAATCAACGATCTGGACGACACGGTTCGGATCATTCGAGAGCATGACGTTTGATGGTTTTATATCTCTGTGCAAAACGCCGTGTGAATGTGCATGAGAAAGACCGGCACAGATTTGAATGAATACAGGTAACGCCTCGTCGAGCGGCAGTACTCCCTCACTTTTCAGGCGTTCATCCAGACTCCTTCCATTTATATAATCCATAACAAGGTAGAGATCGCCTGATGGCATGCGACCGAAGTCCAGCACTTTGACTATGTTGGGATGGTCCAACTTGGCAGTTGCTTTAGCCTCCTGCTGAAAACGAACGATTGCTTCGCTGGACAATCCAGGCAATAGAATTTTTACGGCGACCACCTTACCCAGCAGCTTGTCGTTGGCCATGAACACGGCACCCATGCCGCCTGTGCCCACTTTCTTGATCAGCTCATACCGATCGCCGAAAGAAGGCGACTGCAAGGGGGTATTAGAGGTGTTCGGCTCAAAGGACATCCAGTTGCTAATTTGCCTCGGTCGGTTCGCGTGCCTTTGAATCTGATGGTTGTGCGTTTTCATCTTGGACAGGCAGTGCGCTGTCGAGGAAGGGCTGCGCTTCTTCAAGGTTGAACTTTTCGAGGTGATCCATGGCTTTGTCGCGAAAAATTTTGGCGCGTTCGCTCTGGGCCAGAACTGTTCTAAATTTGACCTGGATTGGGTCTTCGATCAGTGTTTTGAAGCCGGGCTCTTTGACGAGTTTGACAAAGTTCTCTTGAACCAGGAGTGATGTGAAGCGTCCGTCTTGCATAAGCTTTAAAAGACCCGGATTTTTCTTGTACTCAACCATCACCGCCGGCGGTGGCTCATCATTCCAGTGTCTCCAGAGTTCCGGAGATTCAACGAACCTGACGACCTGGCGATTCGTCCAGACCTCGCTCAAGCTGGGGTCACCCCAGAGCTCCAGGAGATCCCACCACATGTAATTGTGATAAATACGCCGGCAATTTAACTTCCCCACTGCTTCGATCATATACTTGCGCTTCAGGCTGCCGTCGGCAAGAGCCCGCTTTAATTGCGGATCCTTGTTGATCAAATCCGCCGCCACCGGACTTGATACTAAAGTGTCGAAATACTGAGCTCTCTTTTCCGGCTCGTACTCCAGGTCTTTGTCGATTTTGTCTTCAAGATTCGACATCACCGCATCGGAAAATTCTTTCTTGCTGATCACGTGGCGCTCGGAGTTGGCCGTATCAGTACGCCACCACCTGTCCTTGACTTGAAACAGAACAACGGCTGCAACGATCAGAAAGGCGACGCCCCAGACACAGGCCAGGATCACGGACGATTTCATCCAGCGCTCAGTTTTTGCCGTACGGAACTCCTCCATCACCTCAGTTGAAGGCTCGTGTGGGGCAGCGGGTACTTCATAGGCGAGCTGCTCCTGAAGCGAGGCTAATGAATGGTTCAGCTGATCTGCGTTTTCAAAGCGGGCATTCCGATCTCGGGCGAGTGCTTTCGATACTATAATTTCCAGAGCCTTCGGGAACTGAAGTCCGGCCTTATTTTCGTTCAACAAAGGGGCGTCTTCCTCTTTATGCCGGAGCACCGTCTCCATGTATGTCTCGCCCATGAGCGGAAGCTCGTTGGTCAGTGTTTTGTACATCAACAGCCCCAGTGAAAAGATGTCCGATCGGGCATCGACGGCGAGCCCGCTCGCCTGCTCGGGGCTCATGTACAGAGGGCTGCCGATGCGCGTGCCTGTGCTGGTCAATTTCTGCTCGTCGCTTTGCATTTTAGCGATGCTGAAATCGACAATCTGAATGGGCCGGCTGGGATCCTCCGGGAGCATGACATTAGAAGGTTTGATATCGCGATGCAGGATACCATGAGAGTGTGCATGCGCAAGACCGGCACAAATCTGTATGAATACAGGCAGCGCCTCACTCAGCGGCATGGCCCCGCCTGCCTTGAGGCGCTGATCGAGGCTTCGTCCGTCAATGTAATCCATTACCAGGTACAGATCGCCCGATGGCATGCTGCCGAAGTCCAGCACTTTGATGACATTGCGATGGTCCAGCTTTGCCGCCGCCTTGGCTTCTTGCTGGAAACGAACCACCGCTTCACTCGAGAGCCCCGGCAAGAGGATCTTTACAGCGACAACTTTGCCGAGCAGCTTATCATTGGCCATGAACACGGCGCCCATGCCGCCCGTGCCCAGCTTCTTGAGCAATTCGTAGCGCTCGCCAAATGATGGCGACTGGGGTGAAACGCCTGAGGGGCTGGGCTGGCTGGACATACGCTGGTTTTATGCTCCGATCGGCCTATGACCTTTATTCCCAGGGCGTTGAATTGAGCATACTCAGCATTGCATCGAAGACTTCGCGTGCCGGTATGACTACGCCGAGGCGGTCGAACATGTGGCGGTTGCCGTCGCGTTTGTCCCAGATGGCGCGGAAAGTAGGTTCGGCGGGCAAAAGCAGGGCCGGATTGGTAGGTCCGAAGAGGGCGAGCAATCTTTTGTTCAATCCGACGCCAACGTGCATCGGTGCCGAGTCAACGCAGACGAGAAGATCGCAGAGATGAATCAGAGCTGCCAGATCGGCAATATTTTTTGTCTTGCCGAATACCGACACCAAATCTGGTGACTCCTTATCTTGTTGCCTCTTCTTTGTGGAATAACCTGTCTGAATTTCCTCGATGATTTCGCTGTCATCGGGTCCGCCGGCCAGGACGACGAGAATCCTGTCCGTATCATTGCTTGATTTCTTGTTGAACTCGCCGATCAGGCTCAATAGTTCCAACCAGCGATCGGTAGGCCAGGTTTTGTAGATTCCTTTTTTAGTCGCTAAACGGCTGCTACCCGGATGGAGGACGACAGTTCGCCTGCCACTACCTGTGATGCCGAGGTTCTTTAGCAGCTCAGTCATGCGCTCCACCGATTCCTGATGAAGATTTACCTCTGGTATCGAGCGCTGCCCGCCACCGGAGCCAGTGCGGCTCCCGCCCTGATTGAGCCGCCTTGCAAATCCGATCGCCAGGTCGTGATACATATCGGCCGCGTATTGGTTCTTGTTGAGGTTTACAGGACAGGTGAGCAAAAGGCGGCTCAGCGCGCTCGTTCCGTAGCCGATTCGTTCTCTAATACCGGAGAGGAAGAGCAATCCTGCCACCATAGGCGAACCACCCGATGAAACGACGCAATCATAGCCGCCTTCCTTAATAAGCATCAGAAGGTCGAGCAGGTCTCCAACAAGCAGCGGTCGTTTTTTTATATCAAAAGTGAGAACGTCATCGACAAGCGTCGTCAATTGCTCGACTGAGCGCGATCGCGGCTCCAGAAGCAGGGTTATAGAGCTTGACGGGGCGACGGACTTTATCGTTTTCAACGTCGGCAGAAAGAGAATCTCATCGCCGATGCCGCCGAAGTTTATGGCCAGAATGCGCTTGTTATCGCCAATTTCGTTGTTCATCAATTCAGACAGCTACACAACTGCTCTACTTTTGTGTTATGACCTTCTTAGATGCGCTTTGCGCCGTTTAGTAAGAACGACACAAGTATAATATCCGCACCGAACTCCCTCTACATTTCAGAGTCTTAGCATTTGGAGCAGAAAAACTGGTATGTCACCTTCTTGATGTGCGCGCTGGCGGGCGCGCTCATCGGGTACGTGGTGACCCTTTTCGTCCAGCCCTCTTTGTTGCCACCACTTCTGCGTTTAGGCTCATTAAGCCAACCGGTCAACGTTTTGGTCATGGGAACCGACGTCGTTTACAGCGGGCACGGGCGCAGCTTGAAGGCTGATAAAAGTGCTTATACCGGACGCTCTGACACCATGATGGTGGCGCGACTCGATCCGTACCGCAACACGCTCTCGGTGCTCTCCATACCACGCGACACCTGGGTGCGCGTGCCCGGTCACGGCACGATGAAGATCAATGCAGCGAATTCGATCGGCGGTCCTGATCTGGCGCGTGAAACCGTTCAAAATCTGCTCAACATGCCGATCGATCATTATGCCGTTCTTAACGTCAATGGTCTTGTCGACTTTGTCGATGAGATTGGTGGTATCACCATTGATATCCCGAAGAGAATGAGATATGTCGACAACACCGCTAAGCTAAACATTGATCTGGAGCCGGGCGTGCACAAGCTTAACGGAATTCAGGCAATGGGATTCGTGCGTTTTCGTCATGACACCCTGGGTGATATCGGTCGCGTGCAGCGGCAGGAGATGTTTATTCGAGCGGTGCTCGATCGCGCTATGCAGCCGGACTCGTGGGCACACGTTCCCGAGCTTGTGAATATCGCCCGGCAGAATACCGCTACCGATATGTCGATAAGCGACATATCATCCATGGTGTCATTCATTCGTGGAGTTCCAAAAGGCAATCAGAGCCTCGTAATGTTGCCTGGCGATTTCTCGGGGACCGGCAATTGGGTTGTCGACCGTGCTGAAATTCGGCGAACGATTGCTAAGTTTTGTGGCTCGACATTTTTGGAAACAAATCGAGAAAGATTGAGGGTCACCATTCTAAATCAAAGCTCTGACAGGCTTTTGAGCCGCAAGCTCTATCAATTCTTGCGCAAAAAAGGTTACCGCTTGATCAGCATGAAATCGAATAAAGAAAAGGG
>JAJPJO010000255.1 GCA_021324135.1 Pseudomonadota bacterium | reverse complement strand
GAGCAGCGGCAGCACGGCACTGAGTGGCATAGTGGCAAAGAAAAGCATGCGGCTGTTGTGCAGAAGTGGATCGAGCCCGAAAACATTAGCAAGCGGCAGCAGAGCGGATAAGAACCAGACACCCAGGAAAACCATGCACCGCCCGGGAACGCCGGCTAACGCACAGCGGATTCCGGCTAGAAGAACGGTGAAACAAATAAAACAAGAATAGAGTCGAGGTAAAAAAGAAACCTTGTCTAAAGCGTACAGATTGAAGGGCGCAAGAATCCGCAACCACGTCCCCAGGTCCAACCACTGCAGATGCGCTATCTTGCTTTTCGCGATACCAAATGCGCCACCATAACCGCCGCCAATCGTTCCGAAACAGAGGTAACGAACAGCAAGGTACAGGCAACAAACGAGCAGATACGGAGCTATAGGCTTAAGTACTTTGAGCAGGCGAGAATGAAGCGCGCACTTTTCATTCGTCTCAGCGCATAAAAAAATAAAGGCCGCCGCGACAATGGGGAATCCAATGGCAATCTCCTTCGAGCACAAGGCTAGAACGAAAGCTACTATAGATAGGATGTGCCTGAACATTCGACGGCGCGATTTCTCGCGCGTCTGCACCAAATATAGTGCCAGCAAATAAAAAACCCCGGCAAGAACATCGGCCCGCCCGGACAACCATGTTACTGCTTCACAATGCAATGGATTGACTGCAAAGGTAGCACTCGACCAAAATGCAATTGATGTTTTCTTCCGCTTGTCCAGCGCAGAGGCTGTACTGAGCTCCAGCATGACAAAATAGAACAGAACGACATTGCCTGTGTAGAGCAAAATGCTACTGATGTGATAGCCGAATGGATTGGTTTTCCAGAGCAAATAATCCAACAGGAATGTCAGACCTAAGAGGGGACGATAGAAATCGAATCCCGGGATTTGAATATAATTACCGCAGAGGTTTCGCCAAAACAGTGCCCAATCACCATTAGTAATGCGATACGCATAGTGAACGTGCCAGAGATCGTCGGCGGTGAAAAAATTGTTGAGCGTAGACGAATAGCAAGCCAGGATTAGCAAAACGAGAATTGCAATATGAACTGATTGCAATTTCAATAGTCGTTTCACGCTTTTACTGTGTTGCTCCTAGGTCTTTTGGGCTTTTACCAATCATGTTGGGCCTCGATATTCAATAGTGTTTTTGGTCTCACAGCACCAGAGCGAATTTACCCTTGACGCAAATGGCGATAGGCTTGCCGCCTTGGTCAAAGTAGACTTCGCTTTCCAAAGGAAGCGCATAGGGCGGAGCGAGCTCACCCAATTGCGATAGGCTTTCTATGTTGTCCCAAATCTTGGCTTCTTCATCCACTGGAATTGTTTTCAATCCCTCGAAAAAAGCTTGCTCGCCCTCACGGGATTTCAACTCGTCGACAATAAAAATCGGTTCGTGCGTCCACGAGTCCGGAGCCAGCGACCACGCTCCACCGGTGAGAAGCATTGGTTTGTGCTCTGCATTTCGAAGCACATCCAGCTGCCTGTTTAAGCGCTCATACCGCTCCGTTAATTCAGCTTGAGCTTTAGCGCTGATGCTTGTGAAAGCATACCAGCAGACGGAAACAATTGAACATATGACGATGATCGATCCGGCAATAATAAAGACCATGGGAGAAGGGAACACGGCGCACAAAACCAGGAGTCCCACGATCATAAGTATTAAAGTTAACGTGGGAGGTTTTGACTCCAGCTTCGCCAACTCCCTTGGTCGTTTCGTCTCGACGAACCTCTCCACGCTGTCAAATGAATGCAAGACCATCTTGCCCTGAGATGGGTTGTCTTTTTCTTGTCCACCTCCATAGTCGGCGGGTTTCTTCTCACCGACAATCGCATCATCGCTGAGGCTGTATTCATGTTTCCTCGGCTGTCCGATTCCCGTCGACAAAGATTTGATCCGATCCTGCAAATCAACAATTCGCTGATAACGTTGGCCCGGCTCCTTCGCCAGTGCCTTAAACAGAAGTTCTTGCAGACCGTCGGGCCAGTACACATCAGGTCTAACTCGCTCAAGACGCTCAGGCATGTCGGTCATGTGCTTGTTCATGGTTTCAAATGCGGTGCGCGCCGCCAGTGGTGGCTTGCCGGTAAGCGCTTCGTACATAACGCAGCCGAGAGAGTAACAATCCGAGCGCGCGTCTACATCCTGGTCCAGACACTGCTCCGGGCTCATATAAAGCAGGCTTCCCAGTGTCTCTCCTGTTTGCGTGAGCTTGAAAAGTGTATCCCCTTGTGCGGGCAGCACCTTTGCTATGCCGAAGTCGAGAACCTTTACCAGCATATTTCCATCGGGACCTTTGGACAATATTATGTTGCTGGGCTTCAGATCCCGGTGGACGATGCCTTTCTCATGCGCAGCGGAAAGAGCGGCGCAGACTTGCATCGACATTGTCAAAACCTTGCTTACTGGCAGCCATCCAGCCGCCTGGATCGCATCATATAGGCTTGTTCCTTCGACATACTCCATCACCAGATACGGTGCACCACTCTCGGTTTTGTTATACTCCATCACCTCAGCAATGTTAGGATGCTGCAGCAAACTGCTGGTCTTCGCCTCTTGCTTGAATCGTTTTGCAATCGTCGGATCTGAGGCGAGGTGGCTATGAAGTATTTTAATTGCCACCACGCTATTCTTATTGCGATCGACCGCTTTATATACCGAACTGGTCGCTCCCTTACCCAGCAACGATTCAATATGATAGCGCTTCTCGAAATCATTCCCGATGAGAGGATCGACGCGCACCACACCGGACTCTTCTGGCTGCGGCTCAGGACTCGAGCTGATATCATCAATCACCTCAGTGATCTTGATCTGCTCATTTTCCTTTTGTTCTAAGTCCATCGATAGATCCTAAGCTGCTTGTGCTCTGCATCACGCACAAAAATTAGTATCGCCGGCCTTGTTGCAGATCTGGTTCGGGAGACGGCCTGGTTACCCAAGCATGGAAAAACACCGCCCCGGCAACAATAACAGCACCAAGAATGGCTGTCACTCCCGATTTCATCAGCAGCTCACTGCCATTGAGTTGATCCGGTACAGTCACCGACTCCTGGGGATTCGATCGATTGTATTGTACGCTCACTCTGGGAAGATAAGCATCCCATTCCGATTGTGGCACTTCTCCCCATTTTTGCCCGAGATGACTGGTGCCGTAATTGGAACTGATCGTCATGCCTTCCTCGGTCAAAATCTCCAACTTTCGTGTCTCAGGTTTGAAGCGCGCCAGCTGATGTGATGACGTTTCCAGATACGAATAGTCAAGCTCCTCAGGACTTCCACCTAGAGCCTTGTTTGTCGGAGCGGGACAAACGAACAAAAGACAAGTCGGCAATTCCTGACGCTCGTAGTACATTTTGCCGTCCACAAAATAAACGAAGCCGACATACGGCTGCGCCAGAAATAAATTGAGCAAATGAAGCCTTCCCGGCAGTTGCAGGCCCTCCCCATGTTCGCACAACCAGCCGTCCACCGAGGGACAGTCCTTGCCTCTGGAAGCGTATTGCATTGACATGCAAAGATCCCACACTCCGAAGCAGAGCAAAGTAAAAGCAAATGCTAAGACGGCGATTCTGATCATGATCCAGAAAGTTCCAATTTCCGCAAATGCTAGCACATTCAAGAGGTTTATTAGCATCTCCGGTTTGAAGATCACCATGACCGTGGAACTATTGTAGAGAGACATAAATTGAACATAGCGAGCGCCACACAGATCGGATCTACTAAGTCTCAAACGCGAGTAAACAATCCATGAAAAGCCGCATTTTAACTCAAGTGACGACAGTTCTAGTCTTTGCTTTTGCTGCCGTTGGCGCAGCCTACGGTTTTCTCACGGCACAATCGGCACCAGACAATGCACCGCCACAGTTCCGTAATATTAGATCCGATGGTCACAATGCTGAAACACAGGCTTATTTGCTGGATCTCGAGCAGAAGATCAAGAGGGCATGGGTGCCCACAGAAGGTGAGAATCGGCAGTCCATCTGCGTGTACTTCAAGCTTCACCGCAATGGCAAGCTAACCGAACTGAAGGCAGTTCAGCCATTTGGTCCATATGATCCAGCGGCGCAACCGCATTTGCAGGAAGCGATACAAGCAGTAGAGCGCTCGGCTCCGTTTAAGAAACTCCCGGCGAGCGCGCCGTCGGAAATCGAAGTCGTTCTTTCCTTCAACTACGAAGACTTCTCATTGCGCCCTCTCCCCTGACATAAATAGCGTTGCATCTTATATCTTAGGCGTGATCGGTTTGCCCGACGACTCGCGCCACTATTGCGTCGACCGTTTGTGCATCCACCCGCTGCCTGCAATAAGCCAGATATGCTTCCATCCATTGCCTCAAATCTGGCAACACCGCTGACAGTGGCACACCTGTTTCCTTAAGATGCCCAAGACTGACGGAAACACCGCCCTCCTGGTCGATCTGGAAAATGATCTTGGATGGTGAATCGCCATGAGCATAATGCAAGGATGAATGAAGCAGCACTTTGTTTTCTTCACTGCCCAACAGTTCGCGCATCTGGCAGACAATTCCCTGAAAAACACTCAGTGGCCTGAAGAGGCTCCCCTTCTGCTGAATGATAAGGTTGTGCCTGATCAGCAAATCAATCGCTTTTAAAATTTTGTGGGTCGGCCAGGAGGAATATGATGCCACCACCTCGTCGATTGTGCAGAGCCCATTAATGTAATGTGCCAGTCGCCCGATTGTGAGGCGATCCTGCGCACCGACTTCAGATTCATCCATAAACTGCAAATTATGCTGCGAGCATTCATTCCACAAACGATCAAAATCCGGCCGGCGCTCCAGAACCGTTTCTCTGCCCTGAGGCAGCTCGGCGATGATTTTGTTGATATTGTCGTGGTAGAGGGCCGAGTCGAGAAGAATGCGATCGAGTGGCACCTTAATTTGCGCACTGGCGTCCAGTTCGGATGATGAGCCGCCATCCTTGAAGATGAAAATGCCATCCGACCAGGTAGTGATAAATTCTTCCAGCGCGTCGGTGCCGCGCAAATCGCTGATCCGGGCATGGGTCGGCCTGCCATCCAGGAATGCGACGTTGATTATCTTTTCGCGGTCCTCGCAAGTCAACAACCCGGACTTGTTGGCCGTGTGCAATGATTGCAAGAGCCCCGGAGGATCGATTGTGCTCAAGCTGCCAATCATGGAATCACAGATAACGTTTGCATCAACGCCGGTTATGCCAGCCAGCTCCTCTTCCAGATCTCTTTGATGACCACCATATAAATATTGATCCGCCACCAAAATCTGCAATTCACGCATAGTGATGTAACCGGCGCGCACTGCCAGGATGCCGATGAAGCTGCGTTGTCCGTCACCCCACCCTTCCGCTTGCTGCTGTTCCAACAAATCTTGCAGTTGAGACTCGTTGATAATTCCGCAAGCGAGGAGATAGCGGCCCAGTCTGAATGGTTTGTGGCTCTGGTAGCAATTGGAAAGAAACTGAACACGGGTGAAAATCGGGAAAATCAGTTTGTTTCGCTCGAAATCCTGGAGGATACTTAAAACCTCATGCGCATCCAATAGTTGACGGCTTTCCAACTTGTGAATCAGCGATTCAATTGATGTATAGTCGTCGATCAGTTGGATCACCCAGTTCAAAGAAGCAGGAAGACTATAGTCGCCCTTCAGACGCTTACCGGCTGCCGTCAACACCGGAGTCGAGGAAAGCAGAATGTGATGAGAGAGAGTGCTGCCGGCATCGGTAAGCCTTTTCTTATCAATACCAGGGACAGTATCACATGCGTGCGGCACCAACATTGGATTCGACATCAATGCACTATAGGGACTATCATAAACATCGATGCTCAGCCCGCCTCCGTAATCATCTCTGGCGAGCGTCATGGCTCCGTCCGCTTTTACGAAGAGCATCACTCCCCGCGGGTTCAACAGTTTTTTTGCATAACTGATGAATTTGCTCAGCTGCTCCATGGAAAGGGAAAATCCGACTTGCATGAGGTCGACCAATATGCCGTCATATGTGGTGCCATCGCGCACCATGCCTTCCAGAGTCGCAAAACAGTTTTCTCGGTAGCTCAGGGTTATGAACCCTGTTGATTTGTTGGCGGTACTCTTTTCCATATCACGTGAGATTCCAGAGCGTTACATCCAGTTTCAAGACCTGATCGATTCTGCGTTTCTGCTGCTCTTGCAAAACACGACCGAGCTTCTGCATCGAGTTCTCGAAGGTGCTTGTTTGATAATCAGCCGCCGAGACCTTCTCAAAGACAGGATTAAAAATGGAGTCTACGCTGGATTCGGGATTTTTCTGTTTAGGCAATCGCATGCCGCCGTCGAGGCTTCGTTTTTGCAAGCGTCCCTCTGCACCTCTCAATTGCAACGGTTGACTGCGAATATGCTGCAACATTGTTTCAAAGTTCCAGAATCTTTCTGGAGGTCTGCGCGCCATGCAGGAAAGAAGCCCATAAATGGCCAAAGAAGAATAGTTATCCAGGTAATTTCCATAATTATGAATGTTGCGGGCGGGATGTTGATACGCCTTCATGCCCAGTTCGCAGGATTGCAGATTAGCAAGGGCAGGCACATACATGGCATCATAATCGACGATCTTCAGATTTCCGCTTTCATCGACAATGATATTGCGGGGCTCGAGGTCACCATGCGCGATACCATCTTCGTTTAACGCCTTCACAAGGGCAACAAACTTAGGCAAGAGCTCCTCAATCGCACCGGTGTTTCCCAGTCGCAATTGCTGAGCCACGTAATCATCCAGCGTTTCGCCTTGGACCCAGAGCATTTTCAAAATAGGAAATGAGTGCTCACCAACCTTAATACCATTGGGTTGATAAAGAAAGGGGACGAAATAGCGATTCGAATAATTCTTTTTGTGCTTGTGTATGGCGCTATAGCGGAGATGCCTGTCCGGAATGTTGCTCAAGAAGCACTTTACGGCATATTGTCTTCTTTCCTCATCGCCCTGGCTTTCGCCGATGACGTGAAAGACCATGTGGTGCCGACCTTTGATTACGAGCTGATCGAAGACCACGCTCCATTGAGTGTTGGCATCCACTTCCACATGCATAGTCGTTTTCCCGCGCGTCGCCACAGGAACACCGCGAGCCAACTTCTCATCCGTGTAACACTTCTTGGGTTTCACCGCCGCCCAAAAGAAATCCTCAGCCCGCGGCCATCTATCGGGATAAGCAGGCGCCGCTTTGTACGTCTCCCACGTGCCGCTCATCGTCTGATTCTGAACGGCGACATCGTACGCCGCTTGCTGATTATGCGCTTGAGCCGGCTGCTGAGCTTGCCCACCACTCGGCACCGCATAGTTATCGCCCGTCCTCACCGCACCTTCGCCCTGCCGGGACACAGGAGCAAAAGCTTCAGCTTGAGGTGCCGAAGCAGCATAAACAGTTCCTTGTTGTGCCGCACCATATGCGGTGCGAAAGCCGAAGGTCGGTATATTATCAATCGGCGAATAGAGCAGCTCCATCAAAGGCTGATATTGGGCTCTAATGTCCGGAATCTCGTGACTCTTTATACAGTTCAACAAACGCGAGTTTAGCGGATCGGAAAAATCAGCCCGACGAAACAACAGACAATCATCGCCACCGGAAAAGCGCTGCCACAGCGAGGAATCCAGGCGGAGGAAATAAAGCGAGTAGTAAATAATCCATGCCGAAAAGTTATCGACCGCCGGTCCAAAGTGTCGCTCCGTTCGTTGTAAATGCTGATAGTTAGCATGCCCCAGCTCAGCGCTTGCCTCGCCCGTCATCGCAGGAACGAACATGTTATCGTAATCGACCAGCTTGATGGCATTATCCTTAACCAGAATGTTGCCATGCTGCAAGTCGCAGTGAGCAACACCAAGGCGCTGCAGGTCCTGCATCATCTCGACGAATTGATTGATTATTCGATTGATTTGTACGCGATTGCTCCAATTCTTTCGAATAAACAAATCAAGCCCGATGCCGTCGACCCATTCCATCTTAACGATGGGGAACCAGTTCTCATCAACTCGAATACCTTTGAGAATGTATTCGAAGTCGACCATATGCGGAACATGAGTGGTCATAGTGAACTGCGTCAACTGTCCGTAGCGCATGTGCTGGTTATAGACATTGCGCAGGAAGCATTTGACCGCATACTGTTTCGCACCGCAGTTAAACTGAAAGACGCTGGCGAAATTTCCCGATGCAACTTTCGGCAATCCAATCGGTGTCAGCTCAACCTCGCCGACTTGAAGCTCCGGATCCTCGAACGACACTTCCGGAAACTGAACCGCTTCGCAATAGTCTTGTGGGTTTGGCCAGTGCACCAAGGGTTTATCCCCCCGCGGCATTTGCCATTCATCTACCCGCAAGGAACTTTCTCTTAACAGCTTGCGATGGCGAATCCACGATATAATGGGCGGGCTTGCGCCACCGACGGTTGAAGTGATATGCCATACAATGCCGAGATAAGCCGCTCAAATCCCTCTTGTTTATTGTTCCTGATCGATCAATCGCACTCGATGAACGAAGAGTTCGTAACCGCTGACGGCAAAAAAACCAAAGCTCAAGGAGTGGCGGATGTCATCAATCGATCGTTGCAGACCCTGGTGGCCAAATGCACAAAATCAACCGGGATACACGACTACTACTATATAGGCATCATCGGTTATAGCGGTCAGGGAGTCGGATCGGTCCTCACCGAGGGACCGTTTGCCAACAAAGATCTGGTCCCCATCAGTCTGATCGGCAACTACCCGACAAGAGTCGAGCGCCGGGCAAAGCGAATACCTGATGGCAAGGGCGGATTCATTGAGAAACAAGTGACTGCCCCTGTCTGGGTAGAGCCAAAACATGGCGGAGTGACGCCCATGTGCGAAGCTTTTCGGCAGGCCCATCGGATCGTGAGCAGATTCTTGCTCGAACATCCTACATGCTTCCCACCGATCGTCATTAACATCACCGATGGCGAGGCAACCGATGGCGACCCTCGGGTTGAGGGCTCTACGCTCATGAGCCTGGCAAGCAAGGACGGCAATATTCTGCTCTTCAACCTGCACATTTCGTCTTTCGGCAAAGACCCGATTCAGTTCCCGGATGATCCATCAGCGCTGCCTGACGACTATGCCAAGGAACTCTTCACCATCTCAAGTCCACTGACCACCTATATGGTCAAGGTGTTAAACGATGAAGGTCGTATCGTCTCACCGAGATCGCGAGGGTTCTCATTTAACGCGGACTTCCATGCTCTGCTGCGCTTCATCGACATAGGTACCAGGCCTAAGGATCTCGGCGAGTCACGAGAAGAGCTCAACAAGATATTTCCCAGTTAAGCGCTTTTTTAGCAGGCACTGCTCATGGTGCTAACTGCGGAAGCACCGCGCGTGGTGAGCTCACTGAGCGCGAACCGGACGGCTCTTCGACCAAACAAGATCGAGCCCCTTCTTTATCGGCTCGAATACGGGATTGTCGCCGCGCGCTACCTCTGTTGATTCACCTTTGCCTTTCGAGTCAAAATATTCCTGCGGCAATTTCCTCACGCCGAGCTCGTAGTCCATACCCTCCCAGGTGTCTTCTCTAAATGAGTAAAACGCCCAGTGCCAGCCATTCTCATTAAAGGCGCCGATGTTATCGGCCAGGTACTGGGAAGCGCCGGGAATGACTCGATTTACACCAAACTCGCCAGCCAAGATGCGATTTGGCGGAATCTTGTTTTTCTTTGCCCACTCACGAACGCGATCTACATATTGCAAAATCGCCTCTGCATTCCACATGCGAGTGTCGCCCTCACTGCTCACCACGCAGGGATAGGAGAAGCGCCCGCCGTTTTCCTTGATGTTTGTATAAGCGGCAGGCTCGTATTGATGAAAAGAATAAAGAATTCCAGGATCTGATTTATAGGGTTCCAGATAATCAAAAGCATTCACGGTCGCATATTGACCCGAATCAAGCACAATCGGTGTTTCCTTGTCCACAGCACGAATGGCGCTGATGATTCTGGCATAGAAGGCGTTCAGATCGGCAGCTGTGCCATGAGCATGCTGCTCATACCAGCGGCTGAATGCCTCGGTAAGTGAATCGTTCAAACGCGGCTTAGTGGCTCGCTCCGGCGCCGGTTCATTAATGATGTTATAGCCAACCACGGCAGGATGATCTTTCAGGGCAACGGCGAGATCGTGCCAGAACATCGCCGCTTGCCGCTGAAACGATTCGTCCTGCCAGAGCCGATGATCCGGCTTATCGCCGTTTTGCTGCAACCAGCGGGCTCCCGGCAGAGAAAGAGGAGTGACGATTACTTTGATCCCTTGCTCTTGCGCCAGATCGAGCACTTGCACGAGCTTCGCAAAATCTTCCTCAGGAATTCCATCGTAGCGATCGGCATTGCCGATTAGAAAATCGCGCCCCGCCGATTTCCATTTGCTGGGCGTCAAGCGAATAAATTGTATATGACGTTCCTTCGCCGCCTTGAGCCAGTCCGATGTTACTTCGCGATTAAAGCAATTGGCTCCTGCTCGTTGCCTATTCCAAAAGTCCTGCTTCGCCCCCGCTTGCACCGCCTGTGGTGCAATGAGGAACGAAGAAATTATCGCTGACAGGAGCAGAATAGATCGCATGAAAATTTTCCGAATTGGGTGAAGTCAGATATATTACCCCAGATCGGAGCAATCGCCTTCAAACTAAAATCGGCTCGCAATCTGCCTGTTTCTGCTTATTTTGGTTGCATTTGGATGCTTGGCAAAGCAGTCTGCCATCCGCTAGACTCTAAGCATGCCACCGTGTCGTTTCTGGTAAACGGGAGCCGGGTATGAAAAAAAATCGAGCTTCAGCAGTCGTGCTGGCTGCAACTCTACTCATCTTGTGCGGAAGCAGCCAAAAGAGCCAGGCCGCACTTGGCGGGGGAGGAGGAGGAGGCGGCGGCGGGGGCGGCTCGACCACTTCCACAACATCAACACCACCACCGGCTCCGACTCAGCCGTCTGCGCCCGCTCCGACCGTTGCGGTGCCGACAACACCTGGAGGTCCTGTACCGGGTTCTACGCCGGGTCTCACGCCTACAGACATCACTTCAACTCCATTGCCGTCAAATTCCGTGCTCAACGGAGCCGGCACAGGAGATTCTTCCGGCTGGCAAGACCCGGGAGATGGAGATGCAGCAGCATCACAACAGGCGATGGACTCACCTCCACAACCGCCCATTGACCCCGTGATTCAAAAGGCTTTGAATGCACCGTTTTCCTCAGACGAAATGGCGGCGCTGAATGAATACAATCAACTGTTTGGTGCCGCGAACGACGGCAGGAATACTCTCACAGCCTTGCAATTCAGAGAAGTTTACGGAATCGGCGCAACACCCTCCGCGGTAATCGCCATGCTCACCGAAACGAAGTCGCAGAAATTGAAAGATCTGAGCTGGGAGTTTGAGTCTCAGTGTGAGCAGTATGAAGATTGGATCGGTTATACGCCTCAAGCGGATAATGCAGCCATACAATCGTATTGGAAGCAAGCGTACGACGTCGTTATAAAACCATACTACGGCACCGACGTGCCGCGGCCGGCCGATCTTGTGCCGCCTCCACCGCCACAATTCCCAGCCAATGCGCCGCTTCAGCCACCCGGCATGGGCTCCGGCGCCCTGGCTTATTATCAAAGAATGCTCGCCGACAGCGCCCAATACTACAGGTTACTGGCTCAAATCCAACAGTACGGCGACGGTCCCATGTACGGGCCCGGATCTGTACCGAACGACCCGCCGCCGAGCAACAATTCTCCCACCCAATCCGATCCATCCTCTTGCCCCTGACAGCTCGCTTTGAGTAAGCAGCCCAATCGCTAGTCAAGCCTTAACCTAACTGTGCCGTAATGGAGAGATTGACCAACTCGTGTACTATTCGAGCATTGTTACAGGTCATTCGTTCATTCATTTGTAATCCAGAGGCACCGTTACTAATGGCGTTAAAAGGCAGTAGGTCTTCGTTCACTCTTGCCACCGGCATCGCTCTATGTCTGATCAATTTCCCTTTAATAGATCAAGTCGATGCGGTTTCCGCCGCCGCGGCATACGGCGCTGTCAGCGAACCGGAGCTTGCCTCGCCGCCATTGTCCCAGGCGTTCGAACCTCTGTGTGAACCAGCTCGCATATACAGAAAGGGCGGAATGGCACAAGCCCGTACCTTCCTGGCTGCCGCGACCCTGAATGTTTTCGACACTCCACTGCGGTATCGAACCCCTGTCGGACCGGCAATGGAGTTTCGCATAAACTACAGCCAGATCGAAGCGCTTCCAATGTGGGAGGCGGACAGGAAGTCGATCAGCAATCTCGGCCCGGGTTGGAGTCTGAATTGGATTGCCTTTCTCAGCGTGGACTCTGCCAAAAATGTCATAGTGCGCGTGCCCGGCGGTGGCGCGGAAACATACAATTATCTGGGCAACACAACCGAGCCATACGGGCATGGTTTGGTCTCGCACGCAGGGCTGAAAGTTGCCGGAGATAACGTTTATGAACGACTGCTTCCGGATGGTTCAATGGAGGTTTACGACCTCAAGCATCCGGACGGACGTCTCATTATGACGCGGATCGTAGACCGGCATGGCAACTCGGTCAAGGTAAACTACGACGATCACTTTCGCATCGCTTCAGTGGTCGACGCCATTGGTCAGAAAACGATTGTTACTCACGCCTCTGATACCGCCAGTGATGCCGGATTTTTCAAAATAGCAAAAATAACTGATCCTTTTGGGCGCTCATGCAAGTTCGGCTATGACGGACAGATGCATAATCTTTTGACCAGCACCGACACAATCGGTCTGGTTTCTCGATTCAATTACGATTCCCAAACACACACGATCAATTCAATGACCACGCCTTATGGAACCACGTCCTTTCATTCATACGTGCCCAATGGTGCTCCCCAGGGCTCCCGGGGATTGAAAACGACTTACGCCAACGGCAGCACCTCAGTGGTTGAGAATTGGTCGGGAGCAATAAGACAAAGCTACAGCTGGAGCCGAGAGGCGATGAAGCTGTATCCGACAGATCCTGAAAAGCGACTTCACATGCACTGCACAACGATTCAATGGCTGCCCGACACAAGCGGCAGACAAATCGCCGTCAAATCGTTTGAAAAACCTCCATTGGAGAATCGAATCAAATATGTATACGAAGGAGAGACCGAGAAGGGATTTACAGGAACAAGTAATTTGCCGATCAGGGTCATCCGGACCGTGCCTGCCGCTAACGAATCAGGCACCACATTCGATGCCCTGCAAGCGCGCTCATATGAATACAATCCATTTGGACATGTGACTCGTGAGGTCGATCCGGTCGGACGAGTGTTCACCTACAAATATGCGGAAAACGGCATAGATCTGCTTGAGATAAAGCAGTGCAGAGGAAAAAACAATGAACTGCTGTACAAATGGGAATATGACACCAGGCATCTCCCGGTTCTATTCACTGATGGATCGGGCCAGCACTGGAAGGCGGAGCACAACAGTTTCGGTCAACCGACAATCACGGTAGATCCCTTGTCAAACGCCTGGTCTAGAACATACGACTCCCATGGCTACCTGCTTTCCATAGCCGGGCCAAAGCCCGCCACGAAGAGCTTGGTCGCTTACAGCTACGATCGCTGCGGGCGAACACGCACAATCACCAATGCGGATGGATACACAGTTTCATTCGACTACGATGATGCCGATCGACCGACGCGCGCCGGCTATCCCGATGGAACCTCCGAGCGTTTGCTTTACGATCGACTCGACGCCGTATGTTTCACAGGCCGGATGGGCGACACGACAAAGCGAACCTATAATTCGATGGAGCAAGTTGCCTCGCAAACCGATCCGCTCGGTCGAGAGCTAAAGCTGACCTGGTGCCATTGCTGCAACGCCCTGGAAAGTTTCACTGACGCAGGCGGACACACCACCACCTTCGAGCGTGATCTCGAAGGGCGAATGGTGCGCAAGATTTTTCCCGATAAAACATCGGTCCACTTCACTTATGAGCAAGGCACCAGCCGCCTCCACAGTCGCACCGACGCGCTGAATCAAACGACCACCTTTGCTTATGCTGTCGACGACACAATCGCGCGAGTTTCCCACGCCAATGCCAGGATTCCAACATCTACCTTCAAAGCTGTATACGATCAGGATTATCCACGGCTCATCTCTGTGGAAAATGGCTGCGGCAAGATACAACTCGATTACTATCCGCGCATTTCCGACTCGTCGGCAAGTGCCACCACGGGTGCTGGCAAGTTGCGGGCGGTCTCAAATTCAGCCATCGCCAGATCGACGCTTGCCTACCGGTATGACGAAGTCGGCCGTTTGATTAATCGTTCCATTGACGGCGAACAAAATTCCGAAACGCTGAAATACGATCCGCTCGGTTTCGTCACCTCGGACACGAACGCACTGGGCGAATTCAAATACAACTATGCCTATACACCGAACCAGGATCAAAAATCCATATGGATGCTTTCGTCGGTTGACTATCCCAACGGTCAAAGCACCGATCTCAAATACTTCGACAATGCCGACGATCACCGGATTAGAGAAATAGTCAACAAGCTTCCCTCATCATCGGCATTGTCGCGATTCGAATACAAGCACAACGCCAAGGGCGATGTGGTTCAGTGGAGGCAGGGATTCGACGGCAATGCCTTCATGGACTACAACTTCGTCTATGATGCTGCCGGACAGTTAAAAGAGGCGCAGCTGACCGGCAAGGATCGAACTCTGCCGTTTGCCCCGGAGTTCCACTACAACTTTGATGCTGCCTCTAATCGCACGCTTGCGAAAAACGGATCTGAATCGAGCAAGGCGAGCTATAACGAGTTGAATCAATTGTGCACTGTTTCAAGTCAGCATGGGAAGCGACAACTTCAATACGATGCTAACGGCAACCTGATCGATGACGGCATCAATAAATACGAATGGAACGCCGAAAACCGTCTGGTGAAAATTATTTATCCGGGAGACAACAACTACAGCGCCCTTGCCTACGATGCGCTTCAGCGCCTGGCTTCGCTTACTGAAGTTCATAACGGCAATGAGAAGGAAAAAAAACAATTTGTCTGGAGCAGCACTCAGATGTGCGAAGAAAGGAACACATCAGGCTCGGTCACCAGGCAGTTTTTCCCAAAGGGTGAACGCATCGGCGGAGCAAACTATTATTACACGTCCGATCATCTTGGCTCCGTTCGCGAGATGACGGACAAGAAAGGCAATGTGTGCGCCCGTTATCACTACGATCCTTTTGGAGTGGTTGCGAAATCGAAGGGCGAGTTGAGCGCGCGCTTTCAGTACGCCAAGTATTATTTCCATGAAAGAAGCGGTCTGTGCTTTGCTCTATATCGAGCCTACAGTCCGCAACTTGGAAGATGGATCAGCAGAGATCTGGTCGGTGAGGAAGGTGGCATAAACCTGTACGCCTACGTCGATAACCGAGCGGTAAATTTTCGAGACTTATCGGGACTTGCTTATATCACCTGGAACACGGTACATCCGCAGCTGGTTTTCAGCGACGGTTCCAATGTCGGCTTCGGCAACGGTGGAATAGCAAGGAATGTGGATGTATCAGGATACTGGCCAGGACCGGCGCCCACTCAATACGATGACACTCTCATGAAGAATGCCGTCGAACAGATAATAAGTGAAGGAGGTTGGGATCCGGCTTACGTTGCGCCAAACGATCCTCTCGCTCTCATTCTTTCGCCTCTCACAACGATCAAGGATACCGTAATCGGGCATGGCGACCCGAACGCATATCATGCGACGGGTAATAACTGCGAAGACTTCATGAACACTGTGCTTGATCGCTACAACATGTTGTTTGACTTACAATCGACACAGAAAAAGAAGTGTCCGCCATAGGCGTATCATTTCAAGACAAAACCCCAATCTCGTACGATCTGGGTTTTGTACCGGCGACAATCCATCCTTTAGGTAATACCATATGCGGTGACGGGCTCGTGGCTCCCTCCTCTCGTGCAGTTTTCTTCCTCTCGGACCGTTTTTACCCGTGCAAGATAAAGGCGGGTCCTATAAGACAAAAATGTCACGAATGTTTTTAAAAGTGGTATAGCAATACAGTCCTAGCTATTATCACTAGTTTTGCAGGTTTAATCGATTCACTCAGCATGTTTCGACCTCTGACACCCCAGGAAATCTATAAGCGGCGCTATTTTGACGCCGTAGTCATGTTCATCGGAGGCGTCCTTCTCCTGGCTATGGCATGCGGAGCCAACAGCGGGCCCGGTCAGGAGGGCATCGAGGTTGCAAGACAAATCGAGGCATCGCAGTTGCAGAAATTCGCCGATGGAAAGACACCGCTCTGCTTCACGATGCGCACCGCCCATGATGGCATTACCGCAAAGAACGGCAAAACCTATGCGCTCGCCGTTCTCACCTTCAATGAAATGAACGAGCACTTGAAGCGCATGACCCAGCGATGCCAGTATTTCCCCGACAAAATACAGCTTTCTGATGAAGGGCAGTCCATCAAGCTCAGCGTCAGCACTAAGGACATCGACGTCTCAAAACTGACCTGGGCGGCTACCGGCATCTGCAAAGATAAAACAATGCTCGATGCCAAACTGCCGGCGGCCAACATAGATTGGGGACCGGCTATGGCCTATGATCTTCAGGTCTTGCCGCCTGACTCTCAAGTCACCGTGGTGGCAAAAGTCGAGAAATTCAGCGATGAAGGTCATGATGGGCTGCGTCTTAGAGCTATCGACGAGCACCACCCCTGCATCGTCACAGTCAAACCCGCAGTTGAGCTGCTCAAGGAAGCGAAGACCGGGCGTGAGAGCTCCGCAGCCGCATCAACACCTCTTGTGATACTGCTGGCGGTGCCGGGACTGGGCTTGTTGATCTGGTCGTTTCGCACATTTACGATGAAGAAGCCTGACGAGGCTGAACCTGAGCAAGCCAAAGACGATTCAAAAGATTCAGCGGCATCTGAGAAATCAGAGGACAAGAATAATGAGAAAGCAGACGACGACAAAACCGGCAAAGAACAATGATCGCCGGATGCCACTTCTGGCATCGCTCATCGTCTTCAGCTGGACCTCGTTTACCCTCACCGGCATGATTGCTGGCGCATCTGGCGCTCAGGATGAGGCGCATCTTGTCGTTCCAGGTAAATCAATCGGCAAGATCACCCTGGGAATGACCGAGCATAGCTTGCTTGATGCCATGGGAAAACCGACCACGACCGACAAGAGCATGCCCGACTTTGCAGTTTACACTTACAAAGGCACCAAACATGACCTTATCGTTCTGCTAAACAAGGGAAAAGTTCAGGAGGTTAACTTTGATTCGCCCTCCTTCAAAACAAAGGACGGCTTGAGCATAAGCCGCATGTGGAAGGACAAGCGCTTGAAACGATCGCTGATTCAGTGGCGCCATGCCAATTATCGTTTCGAACTCGAAGGCGGCGGACTGACGTTTTACAACCTCAATGCCGACAGCCCCGATCCGGAGTATCCGCAAACCAAGTTCGCCGTCCTCCATCCACGCAATGCCAAACCACTGCGCCTGGGCTGGGGTCTGGAAGGCGAACCGGACGGCGGCTGGAAGACGGAGTCAGATTCCGGCGATGTTGCTCAGTGATCTGGACCGATAAATTTTTCAATTGAAAATCTGGGCTATCGTGGACTCGAACCACGGACCTCACCCTTATCAGGGGTGCGCTCTAGCCACCTGAGCTAATAGCCCGCAATCATGGCACTGTTACATGCACATTGGATTGATGTTTGACATATTACCATCAAATTGAACAGTAAATTGAGACGATTGCCACGTTTCTTTATATTTTGAACGCCGGGAGCTATTTCAGAGCCCCCCTCCAGGTCAATTGTCAAAGGAAAAGAGGGGATCAGGAATTCTGAGATGGGGCTTGCGACTCCATTGAGAAGAGCAGGAAACCGCATATGGTAGCGCATACGGTGACGGTCAAGAGCGGGCAGACATCAGAATCGCCCAGCATAGCCATTTTCAAAAGAACGGCGCTGAATGAGGCAAAAACGGCAGTGAAACCGAAGAGCATAAGTCTGCGCAGTTGCAGTCCCCGAGCCTTCTCGAAAACGACTTCGGCCGTGGAGCGCATCACTTCCGGATTCGGGCTCGGCTCGGCCTGAATGGCTGCCACCAACTTCTTGAGGATCCAGAAGTCCGTCCCCAAAACACCGCAGGCGTCAATGTCGACGCATGAGATTATTACACCGGTCTTAGCCTCATCAATCCTATAACAAAGGATGCGGACCAGATTGTGTCCGGGAATTTGCTGGTTGGCAAAATGATTGACTCTGCCTTGAATGAAGCCGGAGCGCCGATCGACAAAATCAAAATCTCTCGAGGTGCTCGCTCCGAGCGTGTCGCGGCAACGGGTGAACGCCTCGTCCATGGGCAGCGGTAAGGTCAACTCGAGCGTCGGCGTTCGCCGCACTGAAAAGCCCGTGCGCGTCGCCTCCACCCAGCGCAAAACCAGGAGCATCCACCAGGGCGCCGTCGCCAGGCTGGCAAAAATAATGCAAACCACAGCCGGATGCAGGACTTGAGTCATCCAGCGGCCGAGGGCCCAGGTTGATTCGGCATCGCCTGGAACGCTGTTGAACAAGAGAACAAACATGAAGAGCCAGGCGCACAGCCCGGTCAGTACGAATGCCCAGTAAGGGGATTTGCGATTGAAGCGAGCCGGCTTGCCTTCAATAGTGATGCTCGTCTGCCGATTGGCAAGAAAGTCCCGTTCTTTCACATCCGTCTCTGCAAGCCAGAGAGGATACATCAGGGCAAAGTGGCGCCTGGTGATGGCGATGCGATAATCGTGCGCGCTGTCGTGCTGCGCCAGCGCCTCGAGAATATCCGCCTTCAAGGTCAGCGGCCGGAAGGCTCTATCGAAAACGTACAAATCAAGATGGTTTCCGGCGACGTTCAAAAGCTTGCCGACAATGCACGAACCATCTCGCGTGGCAAAGGCATACAGTTCACCAGCTTTTAGATGACTAGACATGCAGTCAGGCACCGGCAACTAACTACTTAGTCTTTTATACCCTGAGCGTTTCAGAAAAGCGTTGGGGAAAAGGAGAGTATTAGTCTAAAAGATTTCGTTTCCAATAAAAATTGGAGTTAAGGGGATTCGAACCCCTGACCTCACGGGTGCGATCCGTGCGCTCTACCAACTGAGCTATAACCCCAGGTATGTGTGCATTATAGAACATATACCGACCTACAGGCAGCCAGTCGTCAACTTCAGCACAACAAGTTACCGTCCAGATCGCCTTGTTGCAAAGCGCAATGGTGCGAAAAATGTTAATCCTAGCCGTCTGGCAGCAATTCTGATAAATATTTCAGCATGTTGCAAGTGGAAACAGCCCAATGGCTCTGCGTTTTGGCACTTCAGGCACATCAGCCTCTCTGTGGCCGCTCAGCCGCGGTGTAGAATAACTGGCTCGCATGAATGACAATCGAACATTAGCGGTGAACGTATGAATGCCTCAGCAAAGACAACTCAAAAAATAGTCGCTCTATTACTAATGACCGCGGCGATCGTGATTCCCAGCGAACTTGGTGTGGATCGCTTCGTCAAGGCAGCGCCGGAAGCCTCACTTTCCGAAGCGCAAATCGGCAAGCCGGCACCCGATTTCCAGCTTACCGATACAGAGGGCAAGAAGTGGGACCTGAGGGAGCACAAGGGCAAGATTATCGTGCTCGAGTGGTTCAACTTCGGCTGCCCATTCGTCAAGAAGCACTACAACAGCGGCAATATGCAGAAGCTGCAAAAGGAAATGACGGGCAAAGGCATTGTTTGGCTGTCGATCTGCTCATCAGCACCAGGCAAACAGGGCTATGCCGAACCAGCCGAGCAAGAGAAAGCTATGAAAGAAAAGGGCGCTGCACCAAGTGCGGTGCTGCTCGACCCGGACGGCAAAGTCGGACGTCTTTATGGAGCCAAGGCCACGCCCAACATGTATGTGATCGACAAACACGGAGTGCTTCGCTACGAGGGCGCCATCGATGACAAAAACGATTTCAGCCCCGAGTCAGTAGCCACGGCAAAGAACTATGTGCGAGCCGCCATCAATGAGCTGACCGAAGGCAAACAAGTGACCGTGGCCGAAACGAAGCCGTACGGCTGCTCCATCAAATATCAGTAGCCAGGGCATTTGCCTGATTCGCCTAAACTAGATCAACACAATAGTATCGACGAGCTTGTCTTTGAATAACAACTGCCGCTCACTGCCATCGGCTTTCATTTGATAAACGCAAATGCCGTTGGTATAGACCAGCGTTCCATCAGCGGCAAGATCGAACGACAGAACCGAGTCGGCGAGCACGTTTTCACGGCCGTCCCGACTGCGGCGCATGAGCTGCCAATTCTTTGGCACCAGGGATGGTGCTTCATTCTTGTTCTGCTGCTCCTTCAGGAATTCTTCAGCATCAATTATCCGGCCCTTAAGGAAAAGCGTCTTCTCATCAGGACCTTCAACTTTGGGACCCGAGGCTGTTGTTAATGGAGTCTTTGAAAATGTAAGAGACATGAAATTCAGGAAGTGGAAAAACGCCCGCAAAAGGCGAAAAGGAAACAAGAGAATGTCTAACAATTGTTTGTGAATCGGATAAGACTTCTTGAAAGGCGTTTCATAAGGACGCTTGATTACGAAGAGATCGCCTTCACTGTTCATCCTGGGGCTGAGGTAATCGATGCTCTCACTCTCCAGTAGAGTCTCGAGCGATCCAGTCGCTATATTCAATTTCTCAATCCGGCAGGGACCGATGCCCATCATCACACCGCTCTGATTGCGAGCCACGCCGGCGGATTGATAGACGATGGCGCTCGAGGTAACTGCGCCATCACCATTGCTGGGGCCGGTATTGCCGATCGGGACCCACGACGGAGCCTCATCTACTGAATCGCCCTCGGTGAGCTCGTCGACATCGTTGCCTTTTACAACGGCAATGCTAGCCGTTCCATTCCATTGCTTGCGGCAGCACAAAAGCAGGTCGCCGCCCGGTTGCCGCGAAATATCGGATAAATAGAGCTTTTCCTTGTGAAACTCGCGAGTCTCTTTCTTATTTTTCGTGTCATAGCGGAATAAACCGCCGACCGAATCAGTCGAGACTACATAAATGAGCTCTTCATCGCTCTTGCCGGGTGCGACGGCTGTGATGCGCACATTCACCGCCTGAGAAGGATCACCTGTGCCCCAGAGGCTCTGGCGGCTGTAGAGCGAGGTCGGGCTCGCCCCGGCGGTTTTCCATTCGTTTTTCTTCTGCCGCTCGATCGAACGTTTGATCACTTCTTGTCCATACTGGCTCTCAATCAATTCAGAGGCGCTGCCGTTGCGCAAAAACAGCCTTCCATGCGCCAGATACGCGATCCTTAATTCCATATCCTGAACACCAACCAGGGGCATAAATATTCTTCCCTGAGCTACCCTTGTTGACTCGGCAGCATCTGGGTATAAATTTAATGTTCGAAACAAACTTGATTTTGAACTTTTTGATTTTGGAAGTCGTCTGTCAATATGCAAGGGTTTTTAGTTCCGAAAGACCCACCTTCCAATCGACGCTGAGGAACATATTTAAGGTTTGCGCCCATGCTCAAAAGAACGCTCATTCTAAGCCTGGCTATAGGCTCTTTTGTAGCCTCCGGTATGCCCGCTCTCGCCCAAAATGGGCGTGTATGGGAAGCCCCATCAAATGGACAGTGGCAGAACGGATCATCACAAACGAATATGGCCGCCCGATTATCAAACACGACGAAATCTGTCAAGCCCAAAGGCATAATTCCTGGCTACGTCGCTAAAGACAACATTGAAAAGGTGAACAACGAGATCCACTGGTACACCTCCTTGAACCAGGCCGAAGATCAAGCGCGCAGGGAAAACAAAATGGTGCTCTGGGTCCACATGATTGGCCAGATGGACGGCGCCACTTGAAGTGCGGCGAACAGCTTGAGAGCCGTGTCGCTCTCACAAGAACCCGCCCTGTCGCTTTTGAGAAATGAGCTGGTTTGCGGATACAAGGATATTTCGAAGGAGCCGTACGCCGGCTTCTCAGGCGCCCATCGCGTCAATGGAAATGCCGCCGTCACCAGCAATGGTGCCGGACCGCATAACCTGCAAACCTTCCTGCTCGCTTCCGACGGTACCGTGCTTCATTGCCTGCCCGGCTACTGGCAGCCGCAAGATCTGGTTCGCGAAGTCGAGTTTGCCGGACGCCTGTATGACGTCTGGGAGAATCCCAGTTTGAGCCGCGCTCAGAAGAAAGAAGCTTTCCGTGAAATGCAGTTGGAGCACATCCAGGAGCACCCGGTGCAAATGGTGAAGCGCAGCAAAATGCAGGGATTCGACATGCAGTATGAGGCGAAGAATCACCTCTACAACTCCGATACGATATCGAACCCGCAATTGGCTCAAATGATTCTTTCAAAGGATATGTCGACGAAAAAGGACGCCGTCAGCGCCTTCAAAACCACCGATGTGATCATGCACGAGCGCATGGCTAACAGACCCTTTGTGCCATACAGCCAGTTTGATGTAGCGGCGTTCGCCGATTACGGTCGACCGAAATATGATAAGAACGAGGACTTCCGCGATCCCGAGACGGGTGAACTGGCCGACAAGGAAGGCGCCAAGCATCAGAAGATGCTCGGTCAAGTTCCGGAAAAACCCATGAAGATGCGGGGCATGGGACCACAAGCAATGATGCGGCGCGGCATTCGCTCAGTGCTCTGGGGCGTGCAGCCGTAATTGCTATTTCCCAGCCTTATTCTTCTCAAATTCAGCCATGAGCCGGCGCAATGCCGGCTCTAGTTTTGGTGCCTGATATTTGAAATCAGCTTCGAGCAGTTTCTCGGGATAAACTCTCGTGCTCGCCAACATCAATTCATCAGCCAGTCCTTTGAGAATCATCCTTAATGGCCCAGCCGGAACAGCCAACGAAGCCGATTTGCCGAGTACGGTGGCTAGAACTTTAGTAAACTCCGCATTGGTCACCGGTGATGGCGAAACGATATTCACAGGACCCTTGATGGTATCGTTGGTGATGCAAAAGACGATCGCCTCGACCGCATCAAAAATTGAGATCCAGCTCATGTATTGTTGGCCGGATCCGAGCGGACCGCCCAAACCGAGCCGAAAAGGTACAAGCATCAACTTCAAGACGCCGCCCTCCGGGCTGAGAACAATTCCGAATCGCAAATTGACTACACGAATCCCGGCTTGCTGCGCGGGTCGAGCGGCCTCTTCCCATTCTCGACAAAGACTGGCGAGAAAACCAATTCCGATCGGGCTCTTTTCACGAACCTCTTCCGCACCGCGATCGCCATAATAGCCAATCGCCGATGCTGAGACGAAAACGGCCGGGGGGCTGCTCAATTGGCTCAGTGCTTTGGCAAACAGTTTGGTTGATTCGATACGGCTGTTTCGGATCTTGCGCTTCTGCTCAGTTGTCCATAATTTGTGAGCGATATTCTCGCCGGCAAGATGAACGACGGCATTGCAGCCTTCGAGCTTGGCCGAATCAAGCTCACCCTTTTCAGGATCCCAGTAGATCTCTCCTGGATCGACATTCTCGGCGTTGCGGACCAGGCGAATTGCGTCGTGCCCTTTGGCGCGCAGCGCGGCAATCAGGTGCGAACCTACCAAACCTGATGACCCCGTAACAAGAATTCTCATCCAGCAGCTCCCAATTAATCAGTACCGATTGTAACGCCTGGGACCGCGAACTGACCGTGCGCGTAAAGTCCCAAACTCCCCAATGAAAGAATACAATATCGAAAGCAGCACATGCGATGCTAAGAGGTCCTCATGGTAGGACAATCAGGATTTCCAATCGACCTGGCCGGCCGGTATAGCTTTATTAAACTGCTTGGCCGCGGCAGAGGCGGAGTCGTTTATCAAGCTCATGATACCAGCCTTGGTATTGATGTCGCGATAAAAACCTTGCCGATGAAACCGCACAATCAAAAGAGCCTGGTGCGCTTTCAGAAAGAAGCCAAGGCGTTGAGCCGTTTTTTTCATCCCAACCTGACTCGCGTGTATGACCTCGGCGTGACCAGAAACGGCTTGCCGTATATGTCTATGGAATATGTGCCGGGAACGCCGTTGAGCGAGATCCTGGCAGTCGGGCCGATAGTGGATCTCGGCGAGGCACTGGCAATCTTCGCGCAAGTTCTCAAGGCCGTAGATCATGCGCACAAGCACGGAGTCCTTCATCGTGACCTGAAATCGGCGAACATAATTCTGGAAGATGGACAGAACCAGGGCGGTGCTCCAAAAATAAGAGTGATTGACTTTGGCGTCGCGCAACTGCGCACGCTGGAGGAGCGAAGCATAATCGAGACGACCGGCAAAGTCGGCAGCCCCGCTTACATGAGTCCGGAAAGCATCAGGGGAGAGATTATCGATGCTCGATCCGATATTTACTCGCTTGGCTGTCTTTTCTTCGAATGTCTGACTGGAAGGACACCATTCATCGCCGATAGCTCACTCGAGATGGCTCGCCTGCACGCAGAAGGCATAGCGCCTCGACTAGCTGAGTTTATTCCGCCACAACCTTCCTCTATGCCATCACATTCGATACTAGTTGAGCGCCTGCAGTTGGTCATTGAAAAATGTCTGGAAAAAGATCCTCTGAAAAGATATCAGACAGCCGAAGAGCTCTTGAACGCTGTCATCGATACAGCGGAGTTACTGCCCGATTCAATCAGGGTCATCCACGATGATACTCCTCCGCGGCGAGCCTTCTCTGCTGATTGGCGGTCCAATCTCTATCTTTATGGTCCGAAAGCGAAAATCAAATGGATACTTTGCGCGACTGTGGCTCTATTGGCGCTCAGTTTCGCGCTGGTTTTTGCCTTGCTGCAAGACGAGGTAGTCAATCAACATTCCCAGGCCGACCGCGTCCTCTCGAGAATCAGTACAGACATGGACGACGATCCGACGCGCTATGGACAGATCAGCAAGGCGCTCGGCGGTTATCTCCAGAGTCAGTATATGGACGTTACAGATGAGGATCTCGAGAAGGGAGGCGTCGAGCCGAGCACCGGCAAACATGCCGGCTGGATCGTGTTGGCGCAATCCAAAATAACCGATCGCGGACTGCAATATTTAGCGCGACGTTCGGATTTTGAAGGTCTCGATTTGGGCTTCACTAAAATCACCGATGCCGGCCTTGAATCAATTGGACGCATGCGACGATTGAGACACCTCAAGCTGGACGGCACAGCCATTACCGATAAAGGTGTGAGAAACATCGTCAATCTTCCTCTGAGTCATCTTTCCCTGCAGAAAACGGCGATTACCGACCAGTCACTGAAGACGATCGCCACTATGAAGTCAATAAAGAACCTCAATATCTCATACTGCGATGGTATCACCGACAATGGCATAAAAATGCTGGCAGCTCTTGCCTTCGACCGGCTCAAGGCTGACCATACGCACACGACCATGAAGTCCTTCTTGACGCTAAAAACTTTGCCCAATCTCTCGCTCGAGTATCACGATTTGACTGACGACGACTTGAGGCAGCTGAGCCAGATGAAGCGGCTGGAGTCTTTGGTACTGACGGGCAACCCGAAGATCACGGACAGGGGTGTTGCAGCACTGGTTGAATTGCCCCGGCTGCACCGAATTTTTGCCGCCGGCTGTCCGCTCCTCACCGCCGATGGTATCAGTTATCTGGCGCGCGAAGGAAAGCGGAGGTTTCTGCACGAGATCGTCTTGCAAACGGAGCTGCCGTACCAGTATTGAATATTGGCTCAGCGTTCGATTCTTACGAACTTGCGCTTGCCTATTTGTATGACCGCTCCGTCCTTCTCAACTGAATAATTAGGATCGGTTATTTTTTCTCCGTCCACCTTGACACCGCCCTCGGTGACTAACCGTTTTGCCTGAGCGGAACTTTCAGCCATCCCGCTCTCGCTCAACACCTTAAAAAGCGGCTTGGGCTCAGTGATTTTGAAATTCGGTATGTCCTCGGGAAGCTCACCTTTGCTGTGCACCTTTTCCCAATCGGCGATGGCGTTGTCGGCGACCGCTTTACCGTGGTACTGAAGAACGATGCGCGCCGCCAGGGCTTTCTTTACTTCATTGGGATTCTTGCCTGCATCCAGCTCCTGCTTGATGGCGTCAATCTCGGAACCGCTCAGATCGGTGGCGAGATCGAAGTATTTGATGATCAGCGAATCGGGAATGCGCATGCATTTTCCAAACATATCTTTGGGATCTTCTTTCAGTCCTATGTAATTGTTGTACGTTTTCGACATCTTCTGCTCGCCGTCCGTCCCTTCCAGCAACGGCAAGAGACAGGCAAGCTGAGGTTCCTGCCCGTAATAAGGCTGAAGCTCGCGTCCTTGCAAAATGTTGAAGCGCTGATCGGTACCGCCCAGTTCAACGTCGGCGCGAATCTGCACTGAGTCATAGCCCTGCAAGAGCGGATAAAACAATTCATGAAAGGACACGGGGAGCTGCTTGTCGAGACGATCTCCAAAGGCTTCCTTGGCGAGCAACTGGTTGACTGTGACGCTGCCTGCCAACTTGAGAATGTCATTGAGAGACAGCACCGCAAGCCAATCGGCGTTATTAGTCAGTTCCGTTTTTTCCAAATCGATAACCAGACCGGCCTGGTTCAAGTATGTTTGTGCGTTTTCATCGACTTGCGCTCGTGTCAAGGTAGGTCTGGTCTTATTCCTGCCCGATGGATCGCCAATCTGGGCGGTGAAGCCTCCGATGATCAAAACAATCTGATGACCGAACTCCTGGAAGCGCCGCAGTTTGCGGAGCACTACCGCATGACCGATGTGCAGATCCATCGAAGTTGGATCGATGCCGAGCTTGACCCGCAACTTGCGCCCTTCCTTGCGGGCGGCCAACAGTTTGCGCGCCAGGCCAATCTTCCCCTCCGGCAGTATCTCAGCACCGCGGCTCAGCTCCGACGCTTCATGCATAATGTCGTCGGGAATCGGTTCGCTCGAGTGATGCGAAGTTTCTTCCGTAGTCGTCTGGTGAGTGGTCATGCAGGCTCCTCTCATGAACTGTTGGCTGAGCGGATGCTT
>JAJPJO010000259.1 GCA_021324135.1 Pseudomonadota bacterium | reverse complement strand
TGCTGCTTCTCATCTTTGTGGAAACGATGAGTGACTTTTTCTTTGGTTCTTTCCCACGTCTTTGTCGTGCGAACGGCCCCGAATGCGGCACCCCTTCCAGCGCCGCCAACAGCCCCGGCGACCGCGCCCGCGCCTGTGACCAGCCCCAAGCCGGTTCCAAGTCCGGCACCTATTGCAGCGCCTTTGAATATTTTTTTCAACTTGGGATGCCGTGAGAAAAATCCGCCGCCGGATTGTTCCTGAGCGCAAACGCACACACTGTATCTGCCAATTTGCGGTGCATACAAGCTAGCGGCACTGAGCGCCAGAACAATACACAGAGCATTTCGAAACTTTCTGAGCATGACGTTCAGCCTGCGACGAGGCAGGCGGATTTCTAAAAACATCTTTGCGTTCAAATAGCAAACACAGCCGGTCGCAGTGCCGGCTCCGGCTCATCTTCGCTGCAAAAATTCACCGAATGTAATACCAGGCGCGCTGGCGTTCCACTTCGAATTTGCAGGGCTCATCGCCAAGCTCGGCAGCCCGCCTGAAGTACAGCTCGGCTCGCCACTGGCAATGCTCAACGCCGTCGCCTTCGAGATAGATGCGTCCCAATTCCATGAGAGCGGATTTGTGCTCGTTGTCCGCGGCGAGTTTCAGCCACTGCAGGGCAGTCTTCATATGCTGCCGTACGCCCCAGCCGCGCGAATACATCATTCCTAACTTGAACTGCCCGCTGACGATGCCCAGCTCCGCCGCTTTCGAATAGATGTCGAATGCCTTTTCGAGATCGGCATCCACACCTGTTCCATATTGATAACAGTGCCCGAGCCAAACGAGCGCATTGAGATTCCACTGATCGGCGGATTTTTTGAAGAGCCTGAATGCTTCCATGTAATCCTGATCGACCACCGAACCGTAGAAGTATTGCCAGCCCAGCTGGAGCTGCGCCTCCGGATGACCGCCTTCAGCAGACAACTTGAGGTAATGTGTCGCAAGGACATCATCGGGGCAAACGCCCAACCCTTTCTGGTAGCACAAACTCAGGCGCCACTGCGCTGCGGCATGCCCGCCGACGGCAGCAGGCTGATACCATTTGACCGCTTGCAGATAGTCTGTCAGACCTTCCTGACTGTCCTCGAACATTTGCCCTAATTGGAATTGCGCTTCCGGATCCCCGGCTTCGGCTCTGGCTATACACTGCTCGATCGGCAAAAGCTCTTTGCCTGAAACTTGAAACTCATCATATGAAGGAATGATGCGCTGCAATGGATTTTTTGATGAGGCGCCGAACAATGACTCATCGTCGGCAAATTGCTCCTCGAGCAATTCTCTGGCATGTACATGACCAAGATCGCCGGCGGTCAAAAGCCAGGTCTTTATCTCTTCACGCGATGCGCCCGGAGTATGTGAGAGAACAATTGCAAGCTGAACCATTGCCTCGGTGTCGCCCTTACGTGCCAGTGAGCGAAACAGCTCGGCAGCCTTATTGGTATCACGATTGACACCATCTCCGTGATAGTAGAGAACGGCGAGATAATAGGTGGCTTCGTCATCAACATCGGCGGCGAGGTGCAACCAGAACGCCGCTTCATAAGAGTTGCGCGACAATACCGTGCCTTCGAACAATAGTTTGCCCAGGGACAACTGAGCCGAGACGTTTCCTTGCTCAGCGGCTTTGCGCCCCCAGTGAAGGGCCTTCTCTTCATCCGCTTCGATCAGATCGGCACCATGGCAATAAATATCGAACAGCGCCAGTTGTGCCCACTGGAATCCTAGTTGAGCAGAGCGTTCGTACCATTCGATTGCCGTTTCAATATCATAAGGCAAGACTTGATCGCCGGTATACATTTCGCCGATATAAAACTGCGCCTCCGGAGAACCAGATTCGGCCGCCTTTTGGAACCACTCATGTGCCTTAACTAGATTCTCAGGAAAATCGATGCCGAAATAATATCGTTTCGCCAGATCGGTTTGTGCGTCGCGATGTCCTTGCGTAGCCGCTTGCAATAGCCAATGCGAGCCTTCATGCAATTCTTTCGAGCGTCTGGATGATTCCAATTCATAGTCATCGCCGTCGCCCATGCCCTCGTCGAGCAAAATCACGGCAAGCTCATATTGAGCATCTGCGCTTCCATCTTCTGCCTTCTTGCGAAGGCTGATGAAGGCCTCGTCAATCATTTCCCGCCCGCCTGCTCACAAGAGCACCCAGTCCGTCAGTCGCCAAACGTTAAGCTACCTTAGAACGGCCCGGATTGGAAGCATTAATTTGTCCATTTTCAGTGGGGTTTACCCCACTGAAAGCGGCGTACAAAGTAACAAATTTTTGTAATCTACTAGTAATTCAATTCTGAGTGTGCAGTGGGTATTTCATGCAATAGCACTAGAGTTCGCTGATTCAGAGATATTGAAGTGGATTCAATAGTTTCACAAAAGGGCATACCACTTAGTAATCACGATGAATCTTCCGGCAGAAAAGTTTTGATATGCGCAATATTAGGTCGAAATCCATAGCGATTACAAGTGCTGTTGCGCTCATTCTTGCAATTATTTTTCCCTGCCAGGCAAAAACGCTTCGTCCGATTAAGGACCCCCAGACTGAAAACGAAGTAATACAACTCTATAACCGCGCACTGAAGTATTCCAAGGACGATCGCAACGTATACGCGCGCATTCTGCTCGAGAAGGCGGCTGCATACGATCCGACTTCCGTGTCTCCTTATGTGCACGCGGCGCTCTCCGAGATTTATCACGACCTCGGCAATCCCGAGCGTGCTATTCAGGAAGCGCTCGTCGCTTTGCGCTATGACCCGTCGATGACGAACATCTATTACAACATGGGTCTTTATTGCAAGGACGCGCGCCGATATCAGGATGGCATCAAGTTTCTCAACCGCTATACCGAAATGGTCAGCGGTGAAAAACGCACGAATGCATTGGCGCTAATCGAGAGTTTAAAAAGGGAACAAGAAAAGCTCAAAGAATTCGGATCTTCCGACACTGACTATTTGTCTCAGCTGATGGCCGAGTCGGCAGCTCATCAGTGGGACCGAAGCCGAATTCCTTTGAAGGTTTATATCCAGCCTTCATCAAGCGCGCGTGGTTTCAATCCTGAGTACGTTCAAATCGTCCGCAACGCTTTCATAACGTGGTATCAAGCCTCGGG
>JAJPJO010000109.1 GCA_021324135.1 Pseudomonadota bacterium | reverse complement strand
CTGAGGCGCTGCCGTAGGTTTCTGCATACATTTTTACAACCGGGTCTTCCGCTTGCGCAATGCACGCATCATTGAACGCGGCGCTCACAAGAACGGCAGTGAGAATAAGAATTGAAGCAGCTCGCAATCCGCGTTTTCTTAGCCTTGCCATGGTATTTCCCGCCCACCTTTGCTAATTATCCGTCTGACCCTCAGCAGCGTCGAGCGACAAAACCCTGGTGTTTCAATATCCGTTTCACCATGCAGGGATTTCCCTGGCAAGGGTAAAACGAGATCATAGATATGGATTGCGTCAAGCTCGATCAGTGCGAGGACGAGAAGGGCGCGCTTCTCGCTCTTGATGCGGCTTCCCAGTGGCTGATGTTCTTGTGATAATCCTGCAGCGCTTGCACCGAAAGAGGTCCGGACTGAATTGCAGCGATTGCCGATGCGGTCGCGCGTGCGCCGGAGAGGGTCGTCACGACAGGAATGTGATAGTTTATCGCCGTGCGCCTGATGATCTGATCGTCACCATAGGCGGTGCGTCCGGAGGGAATGTTGATCACCAGCTGGATCTCGCCGTTTTTCAACTGGTCGACCAGGTTTGGTCTGCCTTCCGAGACCTTGTTCGTCACTTTTACCGGTATACCGGCCGAGGCGATCGTAGAGGCCGTTCCTCTCGTGGCGATCAATTGAAAGCCCAGTTGATACAAGTTTTGCGCTATCGGCACGACATCCTGCTTGTACTGATCGGTAACGCTTATGAACACTCCCCCCTTCAAAGGCAGGGCTTGCCCGGTGGCCACGTGGGCTTTGGCGAAGGCCAGATCGAAGCGCGAAGCCACACCCATAACCTCGCCTGTAGAGCGCATCTCCGGCCCGAGTGAAATGACCGCACCGGGGAAACGCTCGAATGGTATCACTACCGATTTGACCGCCACATGAGGCGGGATGTGCCGCGGTGACAAGCCTAATTCCGAAAGAGTCTTGCCGACCATCACGCCGGCAGCCATTTTCGCCCAGGGCACGCCGGTGGCTTTTGAAACGAAAGGAATGCTCCGGGAGGCGCGGGGATTGACTTCAAGGACGAACAGCTCTTCATCTTTGAGGGCAAATTGAACATTCATCAAGCCCTTGACGCTCAGCTCTTTAGCCAGGTTAGCCGTGGCTTTGCGAATCTCTTCGATGATGCGCAGAGGAATTGTCTGGGTGGGCAAGACGCAAGTGCTGTCACCGGAGTGAACGCCGGCTTGCTCGACGTGCTCCATGATGCCGGCTATGATTGTCGCTCGACCATCAGATATCGCATCGACATCGATCTCGATAGCATTCTCAAGAAACTGATCGATGAGCACCGAGAATTTGTTCGAGTTCTGGAAGCCGCGATTCAGCCAGGCCTGCAGATCTTCGCGGTTGTATATGATCTGCATCGCCTGTCCGCCGAGCACGTAGGATGGTCGGACGAGAACCGGATAACCGACTTTCTCGGCGGCCGCGACGGTTTCCTCGGAGTTGAAGGCGATGGCGCCCGGAGGCTGTTTCAGCCCCAGCTTTTTGATCAGACCGTTAAATCGCGCTCGATCCTCGGCGATGTCGATTGACTCGACGGAGGTTCCCAGAACTTTGTAACCGTTCGCCTCCAGTCCATGAGCCAGTTTCAGCGGTGTCTGCCCGCCCAATTGAACGATGATGCCGATCGGCTGTTCCACTCGGGCGATGTTCAATACATCCTCGAGGGTTACAGGCTCGAAGTAGAGGCGATCGGAGACATCGTAATCGGTTGAAACCGTCTCCGGGTTCGAATTGACCATGACCGACTCGTAGCCCAGTTCATTGAGGGCCAGGCTGGCATGCACGCAGCAGTAGTCGAATTCGATGCCTTGCCCGATTCGGTTTGGTCCGCCGCCCAAAATCATGACGCGCGGCTTGCTTGATGGCGGCACCTCCGACTCGCTTTCATAGGTCGAGTAGAGGTAGGGAGTAAATGCTTGAAACTCGGCGGCGCAGGTGTCGACAATTTTATAAACCGGCTCGACGCCCTCTTTTAGACGTTTATCGCGGATGTCGGACTCATCCAGATCAAGAGCTTCGGCGATCTGTTTGTCACTGAAGCCCTGCCGTTTCAAAGCCAGCAATTTGTCCTTGCTCAAATACGCCAGGGGTTGGGCTTGCACGACCCCGGCGCGCTCGTTGCTCTCATTAGCCGTTTTCCTCAGCTCGACATAATCCTCATATATTTCTTTGAGATTGTTGAGAAACCACATGTCGATGGCGGTGAGCTCATGGATTTCCTGAGTGGATATGCCAATATCGAACGCGCCGAATATATCGGTGATGCGGTGCGGGCTCGGGCGTGACAGGCGGCTGCGCCACTCCCAGAAATCGGCCTCTTTGCGAGCTTTTACTTGAGTGAATCCGGACAGCCCGAGCTCCAGTCCGCGCAGCGCCTTCTGGATGGCCTCCTGGAAAGTTCTGCCGATCGCCATGACTTCGCCGACCGAGCGCATCTGGGTCGTGAGGGTGGTGTCGGCGCCGCGGAATTTATCGAAATTGAAGCGCGGAATTTTGACCACGACATAGTCCAGCACCGGCTCGAATGAGGCGGGCGTGTCGCGAGTGATGTCGTTGGACAATTCATCGAGAGTGAAACCGACAGCCAGCTTGGCGGCAATCTTGGCGATCGGGTAGCCGGTGGCTTTACTGGCGAGAGCCGATGAGCGCGAGACGCGCGGGTTCATCTCGATCACTACCGTGCGGCCGGTTTTGGGATTCAATCCGAACTGAATGTTGGAGCCGCCCGTGTCCACCCCCACGGCGCGAATCACTTTTATGGCGGCGTCGCGCAGGTACTGAAACTCGCGATCGGTGAGCGTCTGCACCGGCGCCACCGTGATCGAGTCGCCGGTGTGAATGCCCATCGGGTCCAGGTTTTCAATAGAGCAAACGATGACCACATTGTCTCTGGTATCGCGGACCACCTCGAGCTCGATCTCTTTCCAGCCCAGCACGCTCTCCTCGACCAGAATCTCATTGACCGGGCTGGCGTTCAAACCCTGAAGGGCGATCTCATCCAGTTCCTCATGGTTGTAAGCCACGCCACCACCGGAGCCACCAAGGGTAAATGCCGGCCTGATGATCACCGGAAAGCCGATGCGATGGGCGATACTTTGCGCTTCTTGAGTCGTGTGAGCGATGCCGGAGTTGGGCACGTCGAGCCCGATTTCAAGCATCTTCGCCTTGAACAGCTCCCTGCCCTCCGCCAGTTTTATTGCCGGCAGCTTGGCGCCAATCAGCTCGACATTCATCGCGTCTAGAAATCCGGATTCGGCCAGCTGGCAAGCGACGTTCAGCGCCGTCTGACCGCCCATAGTCGGCAGGACTGCCTGGGGGCGCTCCTTCTCGATCACGGCTCTGGCCACCTCGGCTGTGACAGGCTCGACATATGTCCGGTCGGCAGTCTCCGGGTCGGTCATGATCGTGGCCGGGTTCGAGTTGATGAGGATTACCTCGTAACCCTCGTCGCGCAGCGCCTTACAGGCTTGACTGCCCGAGTAATCGAATTCGCAAGCTTGACCGATCGTAATCGGTCCCGCTCCCAGAACGAGAATCTTTTTTATATCGGTCCGCTTAGGCATCTGTCAGCTCTGTGCAAGGTTGGGCGGCTTTCGTACACGGCGCATATTTTTTCTGTATACACACTTGTATACGGCAAGGCGGACTGGCTCGCCTTGCATTGCTCAAGTTTACACGTTAGCGGCTCAAGCACATCGATTTGGGGACACAAAGTTCACTTTCATTGACTATAAATCCTTTGTTTGTGCCTCCCAGGTCAGAGACCGAAAGATGAGAATTTCGCCGCGCGGTTTTAAACCGGCTTCCACATTGGGTACGTAGGAGTTTGAAAGAGTTCGTGGCGAATTGAGCATTCAAATATCCGTGGGGGATGTTTATATGCGGAGATGGAATCCTGCTTTTGCTTCGGCAACGAGAATTGCTCTGGCAATCTCTGCCTTACTAGTCTCCGGCGCCCTTGAGGCTCCGGCGCGCGCGGACGTGATCCGCAGCGATCTGCCAACTCTTATAGAGGCGCCGCCTCACACGCGCATATACGAATGGCGCGATCCGGATATCAAACCGCGAGGTGTGGCAATTGCTTGTCACGGATTGGTTCTGCATGGCGCCACATATGATGTCATGGCGCGAAACCTGGCGGCCAAAGGATTCATTGTGATCGCTGCCGACATGCGAGGCTACGGCAGATGGTGCAAGACTACCAGAATGAGCATCCCGACCGGGAAAAACGGTAACAGACTGGCTGAGAGTGATGACGATGAAGGTAGTCCGAACACGATCGTCGAGTCATCCCTGGTCGAGGTTGGCGACGATGCCACCACCCGCGATGCCACCGCGATCGAAAAAGAAAAAGTGGCTGCCACCAGCAGTGATGCAGACTTAACTGCCGGTGATACCGCGCGCAGTACCGCCACGGTAAAAATCGAGACGAAAGAACGTCTTCCGAGAGTCTCATACGAACGCAGTTATCAGGATGTCAAAGAACTGATCAGAGCGACGCGAAACGCCTATCCATCTCTGCCTTTGTTCATCATCGGTGAAAGTTTGGGTGCCGGCATGGCCCTGCACGCTGCCGCCGATATGCCGGGCAGCATCGACGGCATAGTTCTGTCCAGCCCGGCCATCAAACGCCGCCTCACCGTCGGTCCATCAGTGATGAAGGATGTAGTTTGCGATATGGCCGCATTCGTCACCAATCCGACGAAAGAAGTCGATCTGATACCGTATATGAGGCACCTTGCTTCTAATGATCCTCAGATTATCCAGGCCATGGTCACCGATCCGCTCGTGAGAAAACGGCTGTGCGTCGTCGATCTGGTCAAAACGGCTGCGCTTGTCCACTCGAACATAAGACATGCGCGCCGCGTTCCTGACAGCGTTCCGGTTCTGGTCATGCAAGGCGATCAGGATCGCATCATGCGATCGAACGGGGTCGTGGTGCTGATCAACAACATGAAGACGCGCGATCAAACGGTGAAGTGGTTCAAAGGCAAAGGTCATTTGCTTTTGGAGACGCCGTACATTCTGCCTGAAACCATGACGATTGTCAGCGATTGGCTGATCGATCATTCACAGAAAGCCAACCTGGTCCGAGCCGAAGTGCACGGTCACGATCACATCGAAGCCGAGTGAGAGACGTCCGTTCCTGAATAGACGTCATCCATTCTCGATGCAAACGCTTCAGGGCAATGCCTGGGCGCCTGCCTCGACCGGCGCAAAGATGTCCGGATTATTGTATTGACTGGAGTAGACAACGTAACCCTGCCAGTTCTGTTTGAAGCGCAAGCGCTCGTCTTCGCTGACCGGACGCACGACTTTGCCGGGCATGCCCATTACCAGGCTGCCCTCAGGTATGCGAGCGCCGGGAGCGACCAGAGCGCCTGCGGCGATGACGCTTTGCGCGCCGACCACAGCACCATCGAGAATGATCGATCCCATGCCGATCAGGCAATCGGATTCGATCGTGCATCCGTGCAAAATGACGCCATGCCCGACTGTGACCCGCTCTCCAACGCTGACTTTCTCTTCGTGCGTGACGTGCAACAAACAATTGTCCTGAATGTTGCTGTTCGCTCCTACCGAGATCTCATTGATGTCGGCGCGAACGACGGTGTTGAACCAGATGCTCGCATTCTCTTCTATATGCACGCGACCGATGATAGTTGCATTGGGCGCAATGAATGCCGATGCATTTATGCGCGGTGTGAATTCGAGGAAACGGTAGATCATTATTGTTGTCCTTTCGCCACATGATGCACTATTTAGCTCAGTATTAGCTTAGGTAATTTTCCTGAACAAATCGGGCAACGTATTCGTTGTGTAAAGTTCGATAATCCCTTGTCTACTAATCGGTTGCGGTGTTTTTTCCCTGTTTCTTGCAAAGCACAGGCCAGCCTGTGGTTTATCAAGGGGCTATACCATAGATGTGCATTTTATGCAGGTTCTCAATGCGTCCAGTTTGTTCCCATCGCGAGTTTTTTGGTTGCAAAGATGTTAAAATTAATCCCGGGAAAAAGGAGTGACCGACATGCCCGTTTTTGAACAACCTATGCGCAAACTTTTGGGAACCCTCTCGCCGACAATCAGCTGGCTTAGCGAAAAAGGATCTGTGGATGTAGGATCCGTGCCTGAAGACCATCTGGATGCCATAAAACAATTAGAGCGAATTGGAGTGGTCCACAAGCGCAATAACCGTTGCTACGAATTACAAAGAATTCGGCTTAAGAAGCTAATGGGCAATCTCGGAATGGAAAACCTTCCACCAGAGCAACCAGCAATTTTCCCAGAACCGCCAGTGCCGCCGACCCCCGATTTGAATTAAGCGTTATCATCAATCATTAATAGATACGATGCGGCTCCCAGCGATGAGCCACCGCCAGTTGGAGATATAGATCGCAGATCACTTCGAACTCTCGAGTGGGATCGACTTTGTGCATATTTGAGCGCCGAAGCGCGTTCGCTCGTCGCTCAAGAGAAGTGCAGTTCACTCCTGCCCTTTATCGATCCCGATCAATCAGAAAAAGCGCTTGATGAGACGGACGAAGCGCTGAGCCTTCTAACCAATCAGTCGCCACTCCTGGTTGATGTCTTGCCTGATTTGAGAGCCGTGATTGATTCGGCGCGAGCGGGTGGATCGCTTACCGCCCAAGAGCTTCTGGCGATCAAAGAGACGCTGTCGATTGGCAGGCGGGCAAGAAATGCTCTCAATCTTCTTTCGCCTGAATCATTTCCGCGACTGACTGACTTCATCGCCTCTCTGCCCACAATAGACAAATTGCGGCAAGAGATCGAGCGCTGCCTTGACGATCAGGGCGAGGTGAAAGACGAGGCAAGCCCGGCGCTGAAAAATTTGCGCAATGGATTGAAACGCCTGCAGGCTGAGATCAAGCAGGAGTTGCACAGGCTCATCCACTCGTCCGATGTTTCTAAAGCGCTGCAGGAGCCGATTTTCACTCAGCGATCCGGGCGCTACGTTTTGCCGGTCGATGTCAGCAAACGCGGCACCGTATATGGTATCGTTCACGACTCATCCCAGTCCGGGCTGACGGTATACATCGAACCCATGTCGATTGTGGAGCCTTCCAACAAAGCGCGCCTGCAGGAAGGCGAGATCGAGCGCGAAATCGAGCGTATTCTTCTCGAGTTGAGCAGCCTCGCCCACAGTCATGTCGATGATCTCCAGACGGCCTTCAATACCCTGATTGAGATCGACGTGATTCTGGCTCGCGCACGGCTTGCAACCAGATACGGTGGTATGCGACCGGAGATCAGCCGCGACGATCGCTTGCATTTGATCGACGCGCGGCACCCTCTCCTGGTCCTGCAGAAGAAAGTAACGGTCGTGGGCAATGACTTAACTCTGGGTGGCGGAGATCGCACGCTTGTGATCACCGGACCTAATACAGGTGGCAAGACCGTCCTTTTAAAACAGGCCGGCTTGATCGCACTCATGCTCAAAGCCGGCATGCTCGTGCCGGCCAAGCCCGGCTCGGCTGTGCCGATTTATAAGCGCGTCTGGGCCGATATCGGCGATGAGCAATCTCTGGTGCAAAGCCTTTCGACATTCTCGTCTCACATGAAAAACATCGTCGAGATCATCGACAAAGCAGCAAGTGAAACCCTGATCTTGCTTGATGAGATAGGAGCAGGAACCGATCCGAAAGAAGGAGCTGCACTGGCTCGCTCGGTTCTCGAGCATTTAAATAGATCGGGGGCAACGACAATATCAACAACTCACTTCGGCGAGTTGAAAATGCTTGCTTATCAGGAACCTGGCTTTGTCAACGGCAGTCTGGCATTTGACGAAGTGAACCTGGCGCCCACCTATAGATTGCGCCTTGGTATCGCCGGTAGTTCTAAAGCCACATCAATATCACAACGCCTCGGTCTCGATGCGAACGTGGTGGATCGCGCCAGGCAGCTACTGGCAGGGCGTGAGGAAGAGATCAGCCGGGCGATGGAGGAGCTGGAGAGGCGCTCGAAGCTGGTGCAAGATAAAGAACGAGCTCTCGATCAGGAGCGCGATCTCTTCGAGCAAAGCAAGGAACAGTTCGAGTCCCAGCGCCGCGTTGATCTTGAAGAGATTGAGTTGAAACGGCTTTCCTATGCCGAGCAAATCGAGAGGCAATTCAAAGAAGCACAAGAGACAATCAAAAATCTGATTAGAGAGATGCAGAAGAATCCGACTTCCAAATCGGCTCAAGAGACACGCGACAAACTGGAGCACCTGCGCAAAGAGCTTGGCTGGTTGGAAAGCGAGCGGCAGCAAACTCAAGGGCAGGAGAGGCAAAAGGAAACCATTCAGGCAGGCAGCCGGGTCAAGATCCCCTCTCTTAACCAGACGGGAGTGGTTGAATCGTTGAGTCCAGGTGATGGAAACAAGACTATGGCAACAGTCCAGTGCGCCAACATGCGAATTAAGGTCGCCATCGAGGACCTCGTGCCGTTTAAACAAAACGCCGCATCGGCCGCCCGGAAGAGCCGCGCCGGATTGCGCTCGAGCAGATCGGCAGGCGGTTCGTCCCCGCCGGCAAAATTGTCCGCTCACGGCGCGCACCAGCTCGATGCTTTCATCCGCACATCGGGCAACACACTCGATTTGCGCGGTGAAAGAGTCGATGCCGCTCTGGGCCGGTTGGAGCGGTTTCTCGATCAGTGCACTCTTGATGGTGTCAGTCCGGTGATGATCATTCACGGGCATGGCACCGGTGCCATGAAAGTGGCGGTACGCGAAAATCTGGCCATCTCCGGATACGTCCTGTCGTTCCGGCCTGGAGAGCTTTATGAGGGCGGCGATGGCGTCACCATCGTTTCTGTTAAATAATGGCTTCGTATTTACCCCACCCGCCTGTCCAAAAATAATCCAGTCGGTGTAGAACCGCATAACCGCCCTATGAGAAACAGCTCGCAGGTAAAATCTAGAGCCGGAATGCAAGGTCCTACGTAGTTTTCCCACATACAAACAAGGGAATGATCAATACAGTATGACTCGGGTGGGCGAGGTTCGTATTTGTGGTGAGGTCATGGAGTTATGGCAGGTGACGTTTCAGACGCTGGAGCCGGCAATCAAAAGCCCAAGGGTGAGTCACTCTACAACAGCATAATGAGCAAGAAGACCGGCGGTGATACGAAGGTCGCTCAAGTAGATCCCAAAGACGGCAAGAAAACCAATAATACGACCAATCCCCTCGATGGGGATGTGGGTCCGCCGGCTAACAATGACGAAGCAGCCAAAAGAGCTGCGGCGGAAAAATTAGCGCAGCAAGAGGCGGCGCGCAAGCTCGAGGAAGCCAGAAAGAAAGCAGCCGGTCAGGGCGGAGATGGCGATAAAGGCGCCGGCGATCCTGACAAAGCGGCAACCGATAAATTGCTCGAAGGCGTAATCGATCCTGCCACGCGCGCGCAAGTCGTCGATCTGAGCAAGAAAGTAGTCGACAATATCGAAAAGGGTGCCGATGCCCTGGGCAACGGCGATGGCAAGGGCGCCATGAAAGCTTATGATGATGCCTCCGCCCTCATAACACCCGCCGATCAAAAGAAGTTTCTCGATCTGCAACTGAAAGTGAAAGAGCAGATCCGGCTAGAGCAAGCGAAGACCGAAGGGCAGGATGCCAAAAAACTGGAAGCCATGAAGCAACTGGAGCGCCAGTTGCGTACACTGGCTTACGCCCCGATATTCACGCAGGCCAATGCGGCGCTCGTAGCGGTGCAAACCGGTGATTTGAATCAAGCCAAAGAGTATTACAAGAAGGCCAATGCCAACGAGCAAGAAATGATCAAAGCCGGTCTCCTGAAGGAGCCGTGGCTGGCCAAGGAGCCCAACTTCGGCAAGCGCGTCAAAGAGATCAGCGAGAAATACTCGACGGACTCGGGCAAACCGCTCAACATCTGGGATGAATTCAACAAAGCGATCGGCACCACCCAGCCAGAAAATATCCCACCTAAAGATGATAAAGGCGAGGTGAAGCCGCCTCCGGGAGCACAAGCGGACAAGGATCTGGAGGCTCGCAAAACCCTGGCTAAGAATCTGATCGAGGCCAAAACGCCCGACGATCAGAAAAAAGCCATGGATGCCATTGCCCAAAATCTCTCGGGCAAAGCCGATCAAGTCGCGGCTGCTAAGGTAATTGGCGACGAGCTGAAAGCCAAAGGCTTCAGCATGGAAATGAAAGACGGCACAGACAAGTCGAAAACGGTTCTCACCTTCAAGAAAGACTCCACCGAGCTGGGCACGCGCGAAATCAGCAAACCGGCGCCAACAACTCAGCCTGAGGTCAAGGATGTAAAAGATAAGACCGTCAAAGAGGTAGTACTCTCGCCCGCCGTTGGCGGCAAGAGCCCCGTGGATCGCGTCCTTGCCGAGATAGACAAAGCTTATGCCGCCGACCCGAACTGGCAAAAGGAAAATCGGTCGCTCAAACTATCACCCGATACCAAAAAAGCGATTGAGCAGGCCATTGCAGATGCCGATGGTCCCCAGGACAAAAACGCTATCTCTCCCACTCTGGGCAAACTCAAGCAAGACAGAGATGCAGCCGAGGAAAAGGTCGGGCAGGGTCTGGACAGCAAAATCCCCGGCTCGAACGAGACTGTGCGTCAGGCGATTCGCCGCATCGGTCAAGCCGCTCAAGAGAAAGTCCAGAAGCTCGAGCCGCCGAAAGATTTCAAAGGATCAAAAGACGACTATCACGATCAAGTTTTGCAACTCTGGTCTGCTTTAGATGATTGCAGCTCGGACAAAGCATATAAACAAACTCTGGGCAATTTGAAAAAATTGATTCCGGATTCGGCGGATGGCAAAGCGGTTACCGCCCTTCTTGATGAGCGTGACAAAGCCACCGAGAAGGTGCGTCCCGATCTGTATACGTTCAACGGACTGACTGCCAGGGTCTCGATGGAGGCCAATCAATCGGCACAGGCTCGGGCTTTGTATGCCGAGTTGCTCACCAATGCCACCGACCCTGATGCGCCAAACTGGGCTAAGGGTGCCTACGCCTGGAATCAAGATCCCGACCAGACACTGGGTCTGCGCCAGATGGCACTTAATGCTGGTGTAGAGCCGATTGATCTCGTCAAAGCGGCCATCGATCAAAATAAAGCTAGAGGCGGCGGGGCAAACGGTCATTGCCTCGAGGTGGAAAACATCCTCGGCGATTCCTTCAGCATGTACAACGGCCTGGGCGATTACGACAAAACCGGAGATGCCCAGAAAGATGCCGCCGCTAAGAAGAAGGCCCAGGAAAATCAAGCCACTTTTGCCAAGCAGCTTGAAGAGCCGTTCAAGCAGTTGCAAGACATGGCCGATACTGAATTTGCCCAGTTGCAAGGCAAGACTAAAACGTTGAGCGCTGCTTATGAAGCGGCGATGCCGAGCGATGCCGGTCAGAAAAAAGAAATGATCGATTGTCAGAAGACAATGAGGACCGCAGAGGCGAAATTCAGCAAAGAAGATCTTCAAAATGCCGGTATTTTAGGCGATCCAACCAGCGCCGAGGGCGATCGAAACGCTGCCCGGGCCGCCCTTCAAAAGTCTCAACCTGATTGGCTCAAGGCCGCCGATCGTTGGAAAGAGCTTGCCGGAGATAAGCTGCCTGCCCTCTTGAAGGCGCAAGGCGATATCATTCAGCACACTCAAAACGTCAATCAAGCTCTGGACAATCAGTTCTACAGCCGTTATCTGATGGCGCGCATGATGCTCGAGACGGGCAACAAAGATGGAGCCAAAGCTCAAGCGCTGGCCGCATTTGGTGCAGTGCCCAAGTCCTCGCGCGAAATTCTCTGGAATCGCGAGGGCGATCCCAAACAAGACGGCAGCAAGACTTATCCGATTCGTGAAATCGCTACCCAAGCCGGTATAACCAAAGCCGATATCGACAAGCTTCCTGAGCCGACACTAAAGGTGGTGGCGCCAGCTAATGATGGTAAAGGCGACAAAGGAGATAAAGCTGACGGCAAGGGCGACAAGCAAGATGACAAGCCGGATACCTCGGGGTTGAATCCTCGCTTCGCCAAAATGGAAATTGCCGAACTCGACAAGTTCGCGCATGAAAAGGCGCAAAGTCTGGAGACTTTGGCGGACGCTAAAGATGCCTTCGAAGAGCTGGTCAAGCGCTATGATTTGATGCTCAACGATAAAGAGATCGAGAAATCTCTGGCAGCGCAAAAGCTATTCCTGGAGGCTCTGCAGAAGGGCAAGGCCGCAGTTCCGGAGAGCAAGGACGAGAAGACCGGGCAAATCATTCCCGCTCACGTCGGCGATCAGCCTCTCACCGAAGAACAGCGTTGGAACTATCACTTGACCATGTACTCCGACATGGAGACCATGGCCAAACAGGTTCAGTACAGACAAGAATTGGCCGAGCTTTTGAAAGCCGCCAAACAACCCGGCGATGACACATACGGCGGCGGACCGAGCAAAGGCGGCGGCGCCGACAAAGATCCCAACGGTGCTGCGTACTGGTCCAATCAAGCTTGCGAAAAGGCAGCCCGCTTGATGCAAACTTATAACGTCAACGGTCAGCAAGTCAAACCGATGGATCTGCTCAAGGCAGAGAAAGCACGACTGATCGAAGACACCGGAGCCAACATCAGCGATCCGAACCGCAAGAAAGCATTGCAGGAGCTGAGCACGAATATCGCGGGCGCCGACATGGATTCCGGATTCATGAAGCAGCCGATCAACACGGAGCGCTTCCGAGCCCAACTTTATTTGCGCACCGAAGTCGTGTGGAGCAAGGATGGCAAAACGCAAGAAGGTATCAAATTTGGTGTCTCTCCCGGATTCACTCCGGTCAAAGCAAAGGAAGCCGCAGACAAGGCTCGCGAATACACGAAGCAAATCCTGGGCTTCGATCCGATGGATCAAGATCAAGCAAAGCAGAATCCCGGCGTTGCCGCTCTATATGGTGGCATTCTCGATGTTGTCGATCATCCGGAGAAATACAATCTCTACGATGTCGTCGATGCACACAGCATCGAGAACATCAAGAAAGAAATTCACAAAGACAGCGGTGTCACAAGCTTGCTTATCGACCTGGGAATCGTTGTCACCGCGGCTGGTATCATTGCCGCCTCGCGCAACCCCAAAGTTGCTGCCACCATGGAGAAGATCCTGGGCAAGATTCCAGGCGTCGAGCTGGAAGGCAAACTCGGCAAGATCCTGCCCGTGGCCGGCTACTCCACAGTTTTAATCGGCGGCGTTCCCGCCCGCCACTATGCCTATCACCTGGCTACCGGCGCTGATGAAAGTTGGGGTCAGAGCACCGCCCACTTTGTCGGTTCGCTTGCTGCAGCGGAGTTGGGCAGCAGAGTCATGGGTCGTGGCAGCCTGCTTGGTGGAGAAGCGCTTGGTCCGCGCCAGTTCGCAGCCTTCAGAGATCCGAAGGTAACAGCCGAATATCTGTCGCGCGGTGCTAATGGTCAAACTTACGAGACCGTAGGCAAGTTCCAAGATCTGCTCGAAACGGAAGGCAAACGCCTGATGGCAACCAGTGCAGAAGGACACGGCTACATCGAATTGTCGAAGAAGTTCGCCGGTCTGTCGCGTGATATGAAATTGGTCGATGCGGTTGAGCAGTTGGAAAAGGCCGGCGCCGATCTCTCCTTCATGAAGGGGGCGCAAGTCGGTACACTGGCCAAGTTCATGAAAGCTGATGCAGCACTGCTTGCCGAGCGCGGCGCTCCCGGACTGAAACAAGACGAGCTCGTCAAGGCGCTGGGCGAAGGAACAACGCTTTCAAGCGGCAAGCCGATCAAGACACTCGGCGAACTGAAAGAAGTGTTCTCGAACAACCAGGCATTGCACACACTGGCCGAAAAACTCGGCGTCGGCGTCGACAACAGTACCGGTCTGAAAGACGCGGTCCAGAAGCTGGTTACAGACGGCGGCATGGATGCCGGCGAAGCGCAAAAGTTACTTGACTCGGCTAATGCTTTAGGACTTGGTCCTAAGTCGACCGTAGGCAATCTGCGCAGTGCCGTGCAAAAGGCAGCTTCGACCAGCGCCGAAGATCTCTTCCAGAAGATCGAGCAGATGAAAAAGGCCGGCTACAAAGCACCGGACGGCAAGCCGATCAGCGATGCTACATCGCTCAGCGATCTGTCTAAGATGAGCAACCACATTTTTGAGGGTGATGGTCTGAAGGCGGTAATCGAACTGGTTCCGCCGGACAAGCGCATCGGTCTATTCGTCAGGCCGGAAACGATTGAGAAGTTCATGGCTAAGCCTCCTCAAAGCATGACTTTGAGCAAGCGCGTCGTCGAGAATCTCAAAGCCGGTGGTCGCACTCTCGTCAACAGAGATACATGGAACAGCGTAGGACGTACGGCGAAAACGGTTGTGAATCCATTGAAATGGGATTACGCAGGCGCTTGGGAAGGCACCAGAGCTGGTGCGCGCTGGACGGGCGGAAAACTCTCGAACATGTGGGAAAGAACACTCAGCCCGGCCAAACTCGATCCACTGAAGGCACCACCGGAATCGTTGGTCCGTGCCCGTTTCGCCTCTGGATTGCAGGGTATGATGGCAGGTACATTCACGTACAACAGCATTGCGAAGACCGCCGATCTGACGGACCAGACCGACCCGAGAACCGGTCAAAATTACAGTCTTGGTGCCGCTCTCATCGAAGCAAACTTCCCAACCGTGGCTGGCACGGAGAATCTTCCCTACGGTTTGAAATACGTCGCCTCCACCCTGGTGGGATCGCCTGGACAAGCATTGTGGGGAACGGTGCTCTTCGGCGGCAGACCGGGCATGTTATCGCGCGCCGGCTACGAAGGTCGAGACATGGGCATGATCAGACGCAGTTGGGCGGCCGTATCGCCTGAGCGTTGGTCCGGAGCCTTCGCTCCTGCCGGATCATTTGCCAGTATGACTCTGCCGAGCATGCAAGACCAACTCGATGGACAACTCAAGGTCGGCAAATACAAAGACATGCTGAGAAGAACGCAACAAGGCTCCAGAAACGAGCCACTGCCTCCTCAAAAGCGTGAAGACCTGGGCGGAGATGATCCGAAACCATCGCCTAAACCGAAGAAGGAAGGCGACGATGACACGGGTCCTCCAGGCTGAGGCGCCAAATCGTTCTGGCCAATCAGCTTTGCCTTCTAGATTTTCCGGCGGCTTCGATACATCGCCTCCGTGCAACAGCACTTCCATGAGGGCGGCGATCGCGAGATCAATGCATGTTGATGCGATCGCGAGATCGATGCACTGGTGGCACTTCCGAATATCCTTCGGTTGTTATGACGATTAAGTCAAAGTACTTGGCAAGCCGGATGACAAGATGCGGCTGAAAACCAAGTGTGCCTGAGCCTTTTGGTTTTCGATTGTCATGTGCAGAATTGGCGTGTTTGACGTAATCGTCAAATGAACATAAGGGATTATCGAGGCACATGTATTGCCTCAGGTCCAGGTACATGTATGCCTGAAGTCCAGGCACATGTATTACCCGAAATCCAGTATTGCCCCAATCCAGGTACATTTTCGCCACATAAATTCGTTTTACTTAGCTTTAGATATTGACCCCGCTCGCAACTGCTTATAGAAAACCGTGATGCTTGTGATATTGCAGCAGATCGATACAGGCGATCAGTCGCCGGAAACGATTATGGATACAAGGTTTGCGGCTCCGCGTTTCAAAATGAATGTCAAAAAGATCAAGCTGTTTGCATATATTCGCGTAACCCCGAGCACCCTTTGACATAGGTTTGGTTTTGGCATGGTCGGCAATAACTCACTTGAATTTTTTCCCGCTCAAAATCCTCCCGCCGAAGACAAGAAAGGCACGGCGTTTCATCGTGAACTGTTCGCCGGACCGGGCAACAATCAAGTCTTGCTGGCTCGTGCCGATGCAAATGACGGGAAGGAGCCTGCCAAAGAGCAGCCCAAAAACGATGAGAAGGATCAGAAAAAAGGCGCTGAGAAGCGTGATGTGCAGCCGGTCTCCGATCGCGCGGTCGCGCAAGGCGCCAAGGCCGATGATCCGATCGATCCTTACGATCAAATTACTAAAGCGAAGGAAAAGGGCGAGGCGCTCGAGTTGTTGCTCAAGCAAGACCGGCGGCCGGACGAGAAGATCATTGTTCGCGAGCGATCAAAGACCGACCCGAACAAGATCGAGCTGAAAGAAATGACGGTGGCAGCGCGCGTAGCTCAGCTCAAAGGCGAGATCATTGAAGAGCTGAAGTTGGCTCGCAAAGGCGCGCAGGCGATTCTCGATACGAAGAATCCGACCTTCGATGAAGAGATTAAGACCAACCGTGAAAAGCGCGACAAGCTAGCTAAGGAACTGGGGCTGAAGCCGGAGGAAGCGACTGCGGAGCGATTGCTCACCGAGCATCAAAAGGCCAATGGAGATAAAGACAAACAGAAGAAGATCGATCAACTGATCGAACTGGTAGCCAGCCGCGAAGCATTGACGATGCTGCATTATGCACCGCTGGCAGTGTCACTGCTGGAGAGCGAATATCGAGCCAGAGGCTACCTGAACCCGGATATTAAAGCGGGCGATTCCATCCCCGACTCCGAGTTCAAGCAAGCCATGGCAGATCTTGAGAAAGCGAAGCCGAAAGTCGACGCTGAAAATGCATTGTTCGGAGCCGGCAATGAAGTGAAGCAAGCGCAAGGCATGTTCAGCATCTCCGATAAGACTGTGCACATGCTCTACGCCGCCAAGCAGCAAGAGCACGCTACTAAAGTAATTGCCGAGCTGGCCGAAGCGAAAAACGGCAATAAAGAGGAGCACCTGAAGAAGGCCGTGCAGCTGGCAGAAAACCTGGATGTTCCTTTCCTCGCCACTGAGGCGGTGAAAGCGGACAACCTGCAGTCCGGTGTTTCCCTTGAGATGATGAATTATGTTCAAGCCGGAAGCAAAGCCAATCTCGAGATGGCTGAATACCTCGAGAGCCAGGGAAAGTTAGGCGAAGCCCAGAAATACTGGACCAAGGTAAAAACCGATTCGCCGGAGTTGATCTATGAGGGCTTCGATAAAGACGGCAGACCGAAATACAGAAAGTATGAGAATGATAAGACCTATGAGGATCTCGATCGCAAGATAACCCTGGGATTGTCCTTCAGACCAGGCAGATTCGAGCAGGTACAGAACTACCTGGTGGAGAACATTCAAGCCGGACAGATCGGCACGAGCGAGAAGGAAGGAAAGCAATTTCTCGAAGATCTGCGCGCCGGAAAATATAAGAACGAAGAAGCCATCATGAACAAGCTCAAGGTGGAGGACGGCAAGGGCTCCGGCACTGCCGCCGAATGCTTGAAGATGATGAAGGTCTATCGCGAGCAAGTCAAAAAAGATGTGACTGAAGCGAACAAGAAAATTGATGAGGAAAACGGCAAGCTCAACGAGCAGCGCGAAGCGTACGTAAAGAAAGCGGTCGACAAGATGACACCGGCCGAAAAAGAGCAGAAGGCGAAACTGGAAGCCGAAATTAATGGCACAAGCGATCAGAAAACAAAAAACAGCAAAGAAGAAGAGCTCGGCAAACTGATTCAAAGCAAATTGAGCGTGGACGATGCCGTTCAGCACGGCCGGCTGGAGCGGCAGATTGCCTTGAACAGCGTCAACAAACTGGAGCGCGAGCGTTACCTTACGCGCACCGAAGCGCTCACCGACATGTACGAAGGCATCATGCACTTGAGTCAGGGTGCGGCAAAGAGCGCCAACGACTTGTTCCGCAAAGCGCGAGAAAAGGACCCGTCGCTCGATAAAGAAGTCGAGGAGCTGAAGAAAAGAGATCCGGAAAAATATGCCGACGCCAAAACGCTGACTGATCTGGTCAAGCTTACAGACAATACTCTTGATGCATACTGGCAGCGCAACTACAAGAAGATCGGTCTGGCTGCCGCCGCCGCCGCAGCCACACTGACTGGCGTAGGCGTAATCGGCGTTTGCAGCTCGCTTGAAATGGGCATTATGTCCACTTCCATACTTGCCACCGGCAGTGGTGCGCTCGTCGGAGGGACGACCAACTGGGCGATTAATCGAACGGTGGATCCGAAGGCAGGCTGGCACGAGTTCCGCGATGGTGCCAAACTGGGCGCTATAAGCGCGGCCCTGGTGGCGAGCCCCTGGGCAGCTCAAGCCTACCGAGCTAAGACCGCTGCCGATGTCGCCAATGCCGCCCAGGCAAGCAAAGTAGTCGGACTGGCAGGCAGGCTCGGCATTACCAGATACACCATGGCTGGTGCTTATGCGATAAACGGTCTGGCTGAGGCAGGCAACATGTTCTTCGACGATAAGAATCTGAAGGATGCGGCGCTCGACACCTTCAAATTCGGAACCCTCGATGGCTTGCTTCTAGGAATCGCTCGAAAATGGGGCGCCACAGCCCCTGAAGCCGAAGCAGCAGCCTCAGCGGCAAAAGCCAGCTGGGCCAGGCGGCTCATATTGCCCGCCTCTCTGGGCTACGGCATGGCGGCAATTCCGCAAATCAAAGATGGCAAGTTCGACCTCAAACAGCTGGCCACGGAAGGGACAAAGAACTTCGTCGCCTTCTGGGCCGTCCGTAAATTCGGTTTGACCGACGGCAAACCAGTAACCGGGGCGCCAACCATGGCGCAAACGACGAATTACGCCTTGCGCGCCTACATGATGCAGAATTCCTGGGATCTCCTGATCGACCGCGGCATGAAGACGTACATGCACGACATCGCCAAGAAGGACTATTACATCAAGGACCGCCCGGTGAATCCGCTTTACGGATTGGTCGAAGATTGGCTCGACTACAATTTCGGCAGTCTCGATCCGGCTCATCCCGGAGACTTGCGGGAAATCAATCGCCGTCTTAATGAGATCAGCCAGACGGTCACCGGTGGCACGAACGTCGATCATAAAGAACCGGACCCGCGTCGCAACGGCGCCCGCGGCCAGTTTTTCGACTACAGCCGGCAAGGCAAGCCAAGAGACGAGAAAGACAAATAGTCCCAGAATTAATCTGAAAAGGACCGAAGACTTGCGTCCGGCGGGCGGTCCGTCACGCATTTGTTACGTCTGGCAGCTATCATAGGATGGCGCGATTACTGCTCGCGTTTTGAGTAACGGTCGCTGCTGCTCATTGAGCGTTTCTTACTGATGTCTCTGTACTGATGTCTCTGTCTCAAATTTCATCGATGTCGCGATTGTGAAATCGCCGTTCTTACCAGAGCAAAATCAAAAGCTGGCAAGCGTTTCGAGTGATTGTGTCCAATTTTGGGTACAAATTGTATATAACCCAATATCCAAAGGGGTGGGCCTGCGGGTGAACCGGAATCAGGTGTTGGGTTGAGAGGTAAAAGGCTGTGGGAAGCGGCGACGGACCAACTGGAAAAGTAGACGACCCCAAAGTCAAGGGTGGCTCGGACAAGGGGCGCGTTGCCCTGACCGACGGCAGTCTCGACGGGCTGCGCGACGAGTTTCATGCAGAGACCAAGAAGCAAGCTGCCCAGGGAGGATCTGATCGAACCCAGGTTGCAGACAATACCCGCACCAGCGCGGGCGGTGATGTTCAAGATCCGTACGAGCATGTCGACCGGGTAAAAGCGCTCAGAAAAACGCTTGATGAAATTCATGACGGCAAACAGCCTAATGATCCCGAAAAGGTCAGACGTTTGAAAACAGAGGTGCAGACAGAGATTCAAGCCGCCAAGGATGCGCTCAAAACGATCGATTTCGATAAAGGACCTGACTCGGTCAAGGAATTGATCAATCAACATCAAATGGACAAAGTGCGGCTGGCCGGTGAGTTGAAACTCAACCCCAATACCGTCTCGCTCGATCAGTTGAAGAGCGAGTTCGCCAAAGCGAAAGGCGATAAAGACCGACAGGACAAGATCCAGGCACTGGCAACCAATCTGCAGGAGCGCGAAGCGCTCGAGATGATCCGCCATGCTCCGGCTTATGTGAAGCTGCAAGAGGCGGAGATGTCCGTGCTCGGCTACAACAACCCGCGACTGGGCATTAATGATGTGCCGCAGCAAGGCACGATTTTGAAGGCATACGATACCCTCAAGCAAGTCGGCAGAGACGACCCTGATTTCAAGGCGACCTCGATGTACTCCGACTCTGAAAAGGCGATTGGCTTGATGGTAAACGGTCAGCTCAGCCAGCAGGTCATTCAAAACATGACCTGGGCCACTGAGGCCGCCAAGCCGGAGAATGGCGGCAAACTCACGGTCACGATCGACGGCAAAAAACAGACACTGACTCAAGAAGATTTTTTGAAACGAGCCAACGATACGGTCAAGAACATCAACGTCGGCTTCCTGACGAGTCAGGCAGAGCTTCCCGACAATCTCACCTCGCACGCATCCGAGGATATGATGGGCATCGTCGCCATGGCAAAGACGGCTCAACTCGAGTACGCCAGTTACCTGTCCGACCATGGCAAAGCCGATGAGGCGCTCATGGTGTTCAACAAAGTGAAAACGGACATGCCGACTTTGATCTACAAGGAAGACGGCAGCTATCGCGACGAGCACATGGAGAAACTCGATCAGAAGATTACGATGGGCACGCAGGCCGTCGGCGGCGATTATAACCAGGCTCAGGGAGCCTTCCTCGATAACTTGCAGAAGGGCGACACCAAGGCTGCCCAGACGCAACTGACCGAGATGCACAAGTCGGTGCAAAACATCAAAGATGAGTATGCCAGACAGAAAGTGCAACTCGAGCAGCGCAAGCAAGAGCTGCAGAAACAGGAGCAAGATCTGGAGAAGAAGAAGGATCTGTCCGAGGCCGACAAGATCGAACAGTGGAGACTGAAGACCGAGATGAGGGTCATCGATCAGGAGAATGCTCAACGCGATGCATTCATTCAGCGTCGAGAGAATCTCAACAATTACATGGACGGTCTCTGGTACCAGGCTAAAGAGGATTATTCAGCGGCCAATCAAAAGTTCCAAACCTTCGATCACAACGAGCATGATGAGAAACTGAAGAAGGATCTCCATCTGGAAGACAAGCTGAATGAAACGGCCGGCGGCTTCAAGGGATGGTGGCACAGGAACTGGGGTTATGTGGCCATCGGCGCTGCTGTAGTTGCAGCCGCGGCGGTTACGGTCGGAACCCTCGGCGCTGGTAGCGCCCTTGGTGCCGGCATGGTTTTGACTACGGTCGCGGCCGTCGGACTGGGATCGGCTGCCGGCGGCGGAGCTCACTGGGCCGTGGAGCGTACGGTACATAAGGACGCGGGTTTGAACAGCTTCCTCAAGGGCGCCAAGATCGGTGCTCTCACATCCGGTATGATCGTGGCACCGTGGGCGGTGGCAAATGCCGGCGGCGCCGCCGCTGGCGGAGCGGTGGTTACGACGGAAGTCGCAGCCGGTACCGGCACGGCTGCGGTCGTTGAAGGGACAGCTCTTACAACCGGCGCCGCCGGCACCAGCACTCTGGTGGCAGCGGGAGCCGGCGGAACGGAAGTGGCGGCCACGACCGCCAATGCCGCAGGCTGGGGAAGCAGGCTGCTGCAGATGGGACGAACGATTGGTGTATCAGGCGGACGTATGGTCGGGCTGACCAGTCAAACACTCAGACCAATTCTTGCAACAAGCGCCACCACCTCGTTCATTACCTCCGGCTCGGATTACCTCGCCGGTAACAGAACGCTTGGTCAGGCCTCCGGCGACTTCGGCAAATCGATGGCATTGAACACTTTGTTGTTCGGCTGGGGCGGCAAATGGGCGGCGGCCAAAGAAGTGGCGAGCGAAGCTCCGACGGCTGCCAGAGTTATCGACCTCGGTCGCAAAACTGTGGCAATTGGCTACGGCAGTTCCGGAATTGCAGAGACCTACAATGTCCTGTCCGGACACAAATCAGTCGGTGATGCCGGCAAGGACTTCCTGTTTAACGGCACTATGAACACGCTTGCAGTCGGACTTCTGAGAGGGCGCATGTTGAACGGTCCGGTATCAAATGCAGGCTCGGAGTTTGCCACGAATTTGAGGTATGCAAGGAACGCGACGCTCTTCAATGAGACATTCAACTATGGAATCAATCAGGGTCTGAATCAGTATGTCTACCACGATTTTCTCGGCAAGAATACGGCAGGCACGACCTATGATGCGCAGGGCAACCCGGTGCAGGGTGGTGTCAAGGACGATCAGAGCTTCATCTATCCGCTCGTTCAAGACTACTACAACCGCCAATTCAAGCATGGACTGAACCCCCGTCATCCCGGCGACAATCAGCAGTTCAATTTGAATCTGGATCAGATGGGCCAGCAGTTCAACTACGTTCCCCAGGTCGATCAAAAATTCATCGACCCGAAGAGCATCAATCAAAGGACGGTCTTCGGCACCGGGCAAGATGTTACGCCGCCGAAAAACGAATGAGATCCTGCCGCCTGCCCATTTCCATAATCGATTGGCAAAGTCTTATTAAGGGGTGCGCTCTAAGCACGAATTTATAAATTTTTCGCGCTTTCCAATAGCCTATACTGAGAGCATGACGGAGCTCTCAGTTGTTATCCCTGCCTACAACGAAGAGGCGAGGTTGCCTCGCACGCTCGAGTCCGTTTATTCATACTTATCCAGGCATGGAAAATCTTTTGAAATTGTCGTGGTTGACGATGGAAGCACCGATCATACGGTGGATGTCGTCGAGGCGTTTGCACAAGCACATAGCGGCGTCAGAGTCGTGTCCTATGCCCCCAATCGAGGGAAGGGTCATGCGGTGCGAATCGGCATGCTCAAGGCAGTGGGCGATATGATTATTTTTAACGATGCCGATGGCAGCTCGCCCATAGAAGAAATTGATAAGCTCGAGAAAAGCATTGCTCAGGGTTATGACATCGCTATAGGATCGCGTGCCAAACCAGACGATCAGCGAGTTGTCGAAGCGCTGACCTATAGAAAGTATATCGGCAACACATTTAATCTCATCGTTCAATCTCTTGTGCTCAAGGGGATTTACGACACGCAGTGCGGATTCAAAATGTTCCGCCATCATGTTGCCCAGGATCTATTTTCAGTGGCCAGAATGGATGGCTTCGCCTTCGACGTGGAAGTGCTCTATATCGCGCGCTTGCGCGGCTATACCATTGAGGAGATACCGATCAACTGGACTAATGTGGAAGGATCGAAGGTGAACGTTTTCACCGATTCGCCCAAGATGTTCCTCGAGGTAATCAAAGTAGCCGTGGGAGCCTGGCTCGGCAAGTACAGGCCGCTCGTTTCCAGGGGCGGCAAATCGCCTACGAAAAGCACGAAATGAAGCACGAGCTGCACCAAATACGGTGGCATGAATCAGCTCTGCGAAATCTCTTCTCTGGTGGCTTTCAACTCATGTAAAACATGAATGATCTGGCTGTGAATCAAGCCGTTGCTTGCCAAAATATGACCTCTGTCGATATCGAGCGCATCACCCTCGAGGTTGCTGACCTTTCCGCCCGCTTCCTCGACGATCAAACTGCCGGCTGCCACATCCCAGGGCGCCAGCTTTCTTTCCCAAAACGCATCGATGCGACCGCAGGCGACGTAGCAAAGATCCAGAGCGGCGCTGCCGTCTCTGCGCACGCCGTGTGACATGTCAGTCAAAGTCTTGAACTCCGACATGTTGTTAATCGGTGAGTGTCTCGTGTCGGGCGGGAAGCCTGTTGCCATCAGACTTTCATTGATGCTCTCTACCATCGAGACATGAATTTTCTCGTCGTTCAGAAATGCGCCTTCACCACGAACGGCATAGAAGAGCTCATCGCTGATCGGGTTGTAAACTACACCCAGAGCGACCTGACCGTTTTGCTCAAGAGCGATCGACACGCAGAAAAATGGATAACCATGAGCGAAGTTGGTGGTGCCGTCGAGCGGATCGATCAACCAGCGCCGCTGCCCCTCTGATCTTATGCTGCCGCTTTCCTCAGCCAGAATGCGATCCTCGGGAAATGCTTCTTTTAAGATGTCCAGGATGAGCGTTTCTGATGTTTTATCGACGTCCGTGACCAGGTTGAACTGACCTTTGTAGTCAATTCTGGTAATTTGACCGAGCCTTTCTTTGATCAGCGAGCCTGCCTCCAGGGCGGCGCGGAAAGCTACCTGACGTTCTTTATTCAAGATCTTGCTCCTCGAGGAGTCCCTATTCTATTAGATTCACTTCGCCTGCCGAGCAGACAATTGCCATTTAGCAAATTCTCGTAAAGGTTGAGATGACGCCGGTCCGGCTCCCGCCGCCAGCCCTTTGCATCCCTCTGTGAAAGGCGATCGAGCCTGTAGAGGATCGGGCTGGCCAAGCCCGGTCAATAAGATTTTTTACGTGCCTTGCCGGTCTGTTTGACCGCTGGCTGGCGCGGAGGCTATGCTAAAGCTCTATCCATAAGTAGATTAAGATCGATTGGTTATGTTTGCTGTTTCACATGCAGTCATGAAGGATGCGCCGAGATTACTCGGCGGTATCATCATTATTTGCCTGTAAGCCGGCAGTGACCAATTGCAGTCTCGAGCCGGCGCAGCGCGTTGGCTTTTTGTGTTTATGGACGCTGCCTGAGGGCGGTTGAACAGCGAATTTAGTGGAGTTTGGTTATGAGCGATAAGCCGGAGAAGTCTTACAAAGTAAATCTGCCGCAGACTGACTTTCCAATGAAAGCCAACAGTTTCGTGCGCGAGGTCGAGTTTCAGAAGACCTGGGACGAAAAGCGGATTTATGAGAAGAGCGTTGAGAAGCGCAAGAACAACGAGAAATTCGTCTTGCACGATGGACCGCCTTATCTTTCTTCGAGCAAGATCCACATCGGCACGGCCCTGAACAAAATCCTCAAGGACATAGTGACGAAATACAAGGCCCAGCGCGGCTTTTATTCGCCTTATGTTCCTGGTTATGACAGTCACGGACTGCCGATTGAAAATGCTGTTCTGAAAGACGTGAAAGGCGGACGTTCGGCTCTCTCGACCGTCGAGCTGCGCAATCGTTGCCGCGAGTTTGCTCTGCAAAATCTCAAAGGTCAGGAAGCGAACTTCCGCAGGTTGGGGGTTTGGGGTGATTGGGCGCATCCATACATCACTCTCGATCCCAAGTTCGAAGCGACTCAAATCCGTGTTTTCAGTAAGATGGCGACTGCCGGCTATCTCTACAAAGGTTTGAAGTCGGTACAGTGGTGTCCGAATTGCGAAACCGCTCTGGCCGAGGCGGAAGTCGAATATGCCGATCACGAATCGCACTCGATCTATGTGAAGTTCGAGGTGCATCCCGATTACTTGAAAAAGCTTCCCGATTTCGTTCCCCGCGACAAGAAGGTAAGTTTCGTCATCTGGACGACAACTCCCTGGACCTTGCCTGGTAACCTGGGCGTTGCCCTGCATCCGAAATTCCGCTACGAGTTTCTGGACACTAAAGAGCATGGTGTGCTGGTGGTGGCGGATGAATTGAAGCCTGCATTCCTGGCCGAAGTTGGTATCGCCGATGGTGAGGCGAAAGTGCTCGGCGTTGCTGAAGGGAAAGAGCTGGAGCTGATCGAGACCAAGCACCCGTTCCTCGACAGATTGAGCCGGGTCATTGTCGGTGAGCACGTTACGGCCGATGTCGGAACCGGCGTTGTGCACACCGCTCCAGGTCATGGCCCGGAAGACTTCGAGATCGGTCAAAAATATAAACTTGGCGTTGTCTCGCCGGTGGACGGGCGAGGCATATTCAGCGCGGAAGCCGGGCAGTTTGCCGGAAACCGTTACGATAAAGCCAATCCGCTGATCGTCGAGCACCTCAAAGAGATAGGCGCCTTGATGCATCACAGCAAATATAGGCACAGCTACCCGCACTGCTGGCGGTGCAAAAAACCATTGATATTCAGAGCGACCGAACAATGGTTTGCATCAGTCGATGGTTTCAGAAAGCGGGCGCTCGAGGCGATCGATGAAGTGAAATGGCTGCCCGCATCGGGACGAAATCGCATTTATTCGATGGTGGAGAATCGCTCTGACTGGTGCATAAGCCGGCAGCGAACCTGGGGCGTTCCCATACCGGTCTTCTATTGTCAGTCCTGCCAGAAGCCGTTGATGACGGCGGAGAGCATGGGGAACGTGGCGAGCATATTCGAGAAGGAAGGATCGGATGCCTGGTGGACGCGCAGTGCCTCTGAATTGCTGGGTGAGGGCATAAAGTGCCAGTGCGGCGGCTCCGAGTTCGAGAAGGAAACGGACACCATGGATGTCTGGTTCGACTCGGGAACCACGCATGCCGGTGTGCTCGATCAGCGCCCGGAATTGAAAGGCACGCCCTGCGAGCTCTACCTGGAAGGCAGCGATCAGCACCGCGGGTGGTTCCAGTCCTCGCTTCTGACCAGCGTGGCGGTGCACGGAAGAGCGCCGTACAAGACGGTGCTTACGCATGGTTTCGTCGTTGATGAGAACGGGCGCAAGATGTCGAAGTCACTGGGCAACTCGGTCGAGCCCGAGGAAGTAATCAAACAGTACGGCGCCGATGTTTTGCGTCTCTGGGTTGCATCGGTAAATTACACGGACGATATACCGATCGGCAAGAACATGCTGGCACAGCTGGCCGAGGTCTATCGCAAACTGAGAAACACGGCACGATATTTGCTCGGCAATCTCTACGATTTCGATCCCGGCGTCGATTCCGTATCGTACGAGAAGCTGTCCGATCTGGACAAGTTCATCCTGCACAGATTGCAGCAAGTGGTGGCTGAAGTGATCGAGGATTTCGATAACTACGAATTCTTCAAGTATTATCAATTACTGCAGAATTTCTGCGTCGTCGATCTCTCGGCCTTTTACTTCGATATAGTCAAGGACCGCCTATACACGGCCCCTCAAAAGGCCGAGAGCCGCAGAGCAGTGCAAACCGTGCTGCATGAGATCCTGAACGTGCTGGTGCGTTTGCTCGTGCCTGTCACTCCGCATCTGGCCGAGGATATCTGGCAGCACATACCAGAGGCGATCAAGAAGAACAGCGCCAAGGAAGAGAGCGTGCTTCTGACGGACTTCCCTCAAGTGCAGAGCAAGTATTCGAACGAGGAATTGTCCACATTTTGGAAGGACCTCATCTCGGTTCGCTACACGGTCAACAAAGCGCTCGAGGAAGCGCGAGCGGCGCGCAAGATCGGCAGCTCGCTGGAGGCGCAGGTCATCCTTCATTTTGACGATGAGGCGCTGCGAGGAAAGGTGCAATCGTTGGGCAATGACTTGAGCGGCTTCTTCATCACCTCGCAAGCACAAGTGCAGCAGTCAGCGGCTAACGGCAGCGCTACGGCCGGCAATGGCATCCTTTCGCAAGTTAATGAGGACGGGGTCTTTGTGCGCGTTCTCCGGGCGGAAGGAAACAAGTGCTCGCGCTGCTGGAAGTACTCGAACAAAGTCGGCTCTGATAGCCGCTTCCCCGAAGTCTGCGATGTCTGCGCTGAGGCGCTGGCGGTCTGCTGCGGATAAAAGCTGCACCAGCCGCTGCCCACTTTCAGTGTTGGCACTGCCAGTTTCAGTGTGTCGAGTTCAGCTGGGCTGATATCGCGCGTGGTGCCATAAGCTGAAATTCGAATGCCAGCCGGCCCTCCTGATAGAAGTTGCGAACTCGCGGCAGGGTCGTCGCGTTCGCTGCCGCCGCATTTGCTGATGGCGCGGCCGGACTGCGCTCCGTTATTGGCAGTCCGCCGGAGATCGAGCTCCAGTTTTTAGATGGCGCCAACGGCTGACCGGCATGTTTGCCGCCCTCCTGGTTCCCCAGGCGCGACACCAGATCGCGCAGAGATACGGTCCAGAATTTGCTGTCGAGATTGACGGAGTCGTAGGCAAGCAGCGAATCCTGATTTTGAAATACGGTCTGCTGCGAAAACGGATTTTCCGCCGGTGCGGACACGAGCATCTCGCCATTCTCGTCGATCCAATAAACGATCGGGCGAACCCGTCCGGTATATGGATTAGGCACCACCTTCAGTGGCGCATTGATGACAGAGATCGCGGAGTCGACACGTGGACGCGTATGGGCTGTGCGGAGCCAGTGCAGGAAGCCGCGGGCAAACATTCGATTGAGGGTGGTCCGTCCCGCCGCTGGGCGCAATGCTGCTTGCGTGTCATCAGGATAGTCGCCTCCTGATGCGGTGAGTGGTGAAACTTGCGAGCGCTCCATGCTCTGGTCGCTGAAAAGATCATGCAATGAGCGTAAGCGTTGAGGGACGCCGTCGCAAAAGGATAAAACAAAGCAACAACCGGGCTGTTTATCAGCAGTGGCGAACGGCATTGCGCAACTGTCGGCGCAAAGATTGACGTCATCGTTAGTCGGCAAGCTCACGGAAACATTGCTGGATACGCGGACGATTGTCGATGGATGTTGCGAGTCGAACAGCTGAAAGTTATGCTCGTCGACTAGCGCAGGTCTGGTTGCCAGACCTGCGAAGTAGAAGTCTTCGTTGCCGACGGGAAGATTTACGAACCCCGGATATGTCGCACTGTATTTGATACCATTAGGCAGCGAAGCATACTGTTCGGGCTTCGGCATGGGCGTTTGAGTAGTTGCCGCTTTTGACAGCCAACCCAGCTCGAGGGTGAATTCATCAATTGTTGCTTTGCTCAAATAGGCGTCTGTTTTAAGGTTTTGTTTGTAAGTTTCAAAAGCGTCTTTGTAAGGAGAGATTTTTTTGCCATCGAGATCGGTGTATTGGTTGTTGCCCTGATTCAACGATTTGGCAAGGGCGTGAGAGAGGCGAATGGCGGCGCGACGTGCCTGATGCGCTTCCATTCTCGCTTCGGAGATCAAATCGTCATCTCCGATAGCATTGGCGATTATGTAATCCAGGCGTGCCGTTCCGATGATTGTGTTTATACCTGTGACAGGCAAAGGCTCACCGTCTTCCGCCAGAGTGCCGTTGCCTATAGGCGGCTGATCGGCGAGGGAAATATAGCCGAAATACGGATCGTCGATAACAATTCTGGAAAGATCCTTCGCGGCGGTCAGTGCCGCTGCCTGGGCGGCAGCTACGTGTCTTTCATGGGCGATCACGACGGCGACGCATTTGACGGCGAAAACGAAGACCAAAGCCACAAGCGGCACCAGGCAGATGAGGAGGAGCAGCAAACTTCCGCGGCTTGATCGGTGTCTCACTAAGCATACCTCCGCTTGATGGCAGTATCCTAGTCAGCCAACGTGAAGCGAAGGTGAAATCAAAATGGCTTTTGTATTTTCGCGACAATAGTGATTCGCAATATCTTTTATTTCCCTCCGACAACGCTGATGATGCTGTTATCGGAGCGTTCCTTGGTTACGTTTGGTTTGCCGCTGATTTTTATGACGGAATCGCCGGTGCTTTTCGCGGTGGCTTGCTGGGTAGCTTTTATCTCCAGGCATGATTTCCCGGCAGATGTAATATTTGCGGTTTTCGATTCCAGATTGCTGAGGCGAAGCAGGCAGGCACCATCACCATTGGCCATGAGAGAATCAATCGTGCCGTTGGCTTCCACGGTAGAGGATCCGTTCCCTGTTATTGACAGATGCGCTCCGGTTACACCGTTGACCTTTACCAGCATAGTGCCATTAGCGTAGATCTCGTTCAACTTTGGCGTATCCACGGTCACTTTTGCAACTGCCGCTTTGAAGTTTCGATCGGTCGTTATATTCAGTGAGGTGCCTTTCTCGACCACCTTGAGCATCGGCATGCTCTTCTCATTGCAGAGCACGGCGACATGGTATGGTTTACCGACATTGATTTCGACTTCACCGCCACCATCGATGGTGACTGTTTCAAACTTGCTCGCCGCAATATCCGCCGTCTTAGTGGGAGAATCGTCCCGGCCGACTGGACCGCTGACTGCAGCTGAGCTTCCTGTATTGGAGCTGCTTGTCGTGCTTTGTGACGCGCTGGTGGATGCGGTCGACGAGCCGGTGGCTGCACTGCCTGTGGTGCCGGAAGAGCCTGTCTTGGGGTGCGTATAATCTTCGGGATTGTCGCACGCGCAACAGGCGCCGATAACAAACAACGTGAATAGAATCTTTCGCATCTCGAGCATCCTGTAGATTTTAAGTTCCGGAGCGCCAATCGCCGAATCGCACGCTCTGTAAGTGTCAGTCCGACCCATTTTTAGGATACAGTAATATTCGCCCATATGCTATAAATCCGCTTTTAATATTTTCATGTGCTTGCCGTTTTCGCAGTTGTTCTCTTGGGAACATAGGATGTGTCAAATGGTAACCTTTCGAAAACCAGCATTGCCAGCAAGCCTTTTAAAAAAACGATAAATTCCAGGAAGAGTGCCATGAAAAAGATTCTGATCCTCACATTATTTTCTCTAATCGTAGTTGCTAATTCCGGTTGCACGCGGGCGTTCAAGAATGTACTCGGACTGCAAAGCGCCGCCAAGGGCACGCCGCAAATGGAGACGTTCAAACCAAAGCACTCTCATCTCGAGGTGGTGATGCCGGGGCCGCGCGATGAAGTGGCGTCTTTTAACGATCTGTTCAACTCGACCTACATGTACAAACACGAGGAAGGCTTTTATGCGCTTTCCTTCGGACTGGTAATGGGCGTGTTGATGACTCCGGATCAATTCCAGGCTTCGCTGAACGACTTGAGCTCGAAGCTCGTGAAATCGATTGACGGCACACCGACGATGACGACACCGATTCAATATTACGGTGCCGGTTGCGCGCCGGATGCATTTCGGCAGGGCAAGGAGATCGAAGGAACCATTGGCTCGGGCGATCGGTACTTTAAACTGCGCGTTTATCTAATCGGCACGACGGAGTTCAAATCCAGCTACTGCCTTGTCGTTTGCGGAACCAAGAGCTTTGTCAACTCGCCCGAGGCAAATAGATTCCTGGGCTCGCTCAAACTTCTAGAGATCGAATAAAAGCGATGCAGTTAACGGGCCTTTAAAACGGACCACCACATATGGTTCCAGAGCCAAAAATGGTTTTGTACCAGAGCAGCATTTCGTCAAGTCGCTTCATACCTAGAAGCCCGACGAACAGAGCAAACATGCCTGCTACCATGGTTATCAGCCCGAAAACCGAGCCCCAGATCCAGATGTTCGTGAATGCGAATGAATGTGATAATGATACCAGATACGAAGCCTTCTCCACCTCATCGACGTCGGCCTTGGAGTAGCAAAACCAACCGAAACCGACGCCAGTAGCGAGAAGAACCGTACCTAGAAGGATCAGAATTGATTCAAGAGAATGACCGTGCATCAGTACTTGATCGATGGCCTCCCCTGGAATTGCATGTCGATATCTTCCTGACTGGGTTTGGTTACCCATTGATGAAAGAATAGAGCGGCGGCTCCCACGATTCCGATGATGATTCCCCAGACTCCGGAATTGAACATGGCTTCGTAGCCCTTAATCATGTCCTTGTCAGTGACTGCCTCCTCAGGATCTCCGGCTCTGTATTTCACCTCGACACGCGGGCGGAACACATCCCGTTCTTCCTCGCTGATTTTGGTTGCATCCATGAGTTTACCCAGGGACCTGAACTGAACTTTTCCATCCTGCATGTAGATGTGCTTACTGATGTCTACCGGTTCTCTCGGGTGCTTGGCCCGAACAGCGGCGCTTTCTTCCATCATTTGCCTGAAGGTGGGCTCATTTTCCTCATCAACGCCGTTTGGATCGTAATCGCCCCGCGTGGCAATACGAACCAGCATCAAGCACGGTGGCAACTTGTCCGTTTTTTCAATACGTTTACCATTGACTGTGTATGCAAATGTGATTGATGGTTGGCAAACTAAAATCTGGTGCCAGGTCATCGGGTTATAGATTTGAAAGTGCACGCCTTCATCTCGCATGACCACTCGACCTTGCACCGTGTTCCAATCTTTTGCTTTGACGAATTTATCTTTGTATTGTCCTGCTGCAAGAAGCAGCCACACGCCATAGCAAATCAGAATGAACATAATCGGATAAGAAATCAGCTTAAACATTTTCTTCGATCACCTGCTTGACATTGGATGCTCTGGCTTCCATGTGAATTATACCCGGGTCACTCAATACCTCTGCATGTGGTATTGCATTCGGTGCTGCCTGGTTTGTTTCTTTGCCATGCTTTAGATACTAAATCAGAATTGCATCCGATCTGTACCCAATTCGATTTTTTATTCTGTCGATTTCTCTTGGTTTGAGGAGCACCCGGCTCCTCAGGCTTAGCCTCCTCAACCGCGACCGCTGCCGCCGCCACCTCGGGCGGGAGAGCTTATAGGACGGTTGAAGGTGTTCCCCTGACCAGCATAGGTTCGTCCTTGCGCGTATCGATTAACGACGAGCAAAGCACGCTGGGCGTTGAAGCGCAGCTGTGGATCTTTGGAGTAAGACGCCACCCATTGAAATTCCAGCCCTGCCTGGTGCAGCTGGTTTTGGCCCTGGTAGCACAGTCCGGACCAATAATGGGTCACGTCGGAAGGTTTCATGCCGGCGATCATTGTCAATGCGTCTCTGTATTTGCCGGACTTATAAGTTTGAATCACCGTATTGATCGTAACTGGTGCCGCTGCCTTGTCGGTTTTGAATAAGGCGCTCGTCGTCGTGGCAGTCAATGCGGCGGCCGTCTGAGTCAGGGTGGGTGGTGTTCCGTCCACCGTTTTTTCAATCGTGCCGCGAATGTACGGTGCGGGCTCAATCGCCTGGTGTGATTGCGTCAAATTGGAAAAAGCCTCGTCGACATTTGGCAACTGCGGCGCTTTGTCATCTTTATCAGCGGCGCTTGCCTGTGCAGCCTGACTGGCACCGCCAGCGTTACCGCTGTCTCCCGGAGCGCTTGCAGCAGGCGTGCCACCCGCAGCGCTTGCATCGGCGCCTGGGGCAGCCGGGGCTGAGTCCAGTCCAGGAGTGGCGACCTTGCCGTCGCCGGTGGCACCCTCGGACCGATCGGCTGCCTGGGCTGAGCAAATCGAAGCCGACAGAGTAAAGGACAGGGCTACGGCAATCACCAGACAGCTCCGCCTGGACCGGCGGGCTCCATCTTTTGAATTCATTGCGCGCCTCGCATATTAATAAAAGGAATGGGCTTGTCGCTAATGACATCTTACCCTCAGGAAGACGCGAATAACAAGACTGCTGCAAGCTTCAGCATGTCTTAATCCTTGGTTCGACTTAGAACAGCGTTTCTTTAACTGCCGCGCCGACCCTTGTCGGTGTTCAGCTTCGTTCCGTTGAATGAATACTTCGTGTAGTTTCCGTCCGGGTTCAGGGTCAAAGACATGTATGGTTGGCGAATGTCTTCCCTGAACGTTCCGTCCGGGAAAACACGAATGTTGCCGGTCAGCTGATCGGGTCCCTTGCCGCCTTTTTTGTTCCAATGAATGGTATCGTACATGGTGCTTTTATCGGAGAGCGTTTTTACGTTCATCTCATAATCTTGCTCGACTTCGCCTTTTGAGCTCGTTTCTTTGAAATGAGTGGGCATCATCGTGCTGCCTACTTTGTTCCATTGATATTCGAGCTTCGAGCCGTCGGGCATGGTGACTTTGGTCGGATGCATTGCGCCGTCAGCCTGCATTTCTTTCTGGATTTCCCAGGTCTTGCCGTCTTTGTCTTTGTATTTGTCGACTTCGGTTTTACCGTCTTGCGATTTCGTGACGGTCAGTTCGTTCCCCTTTCCGTCAGTGCCATGCTTGATGTACTCGCCATTTTTACCGCGGGCGTTTTGGTCGGCGACTGCTCCGGTTTGTTTGTCGAGAACGCGGCCGTCAGCCATTAAAACTTGTTCGCGACCGGTGCTCAAATTCTTGATGACGGCGCCGTTGTGCTCGCTGTCGTAACCGATCACATCGAAATTGCTCATAATCGCTTGGATGCGGGGATTGGAGCTGTGGTGCAGGTCGTCGTTCAACTGGGTGATAGCGGTTTGCCAATCATTGGGCTTGCTTTTGTCTACGGTTTGCTCCTCGCGGAGCTTTTGAACGAATTGCGAGAGATTTTTGGACTGCGCTCCTTGCTCGAAGGACGTAGCAATGTCGTGTCCGCTTGCATGGGCATCGTGGGCTTGATTTGGTTGGGGCATAAAAACAATCCTGTTGTAGCGAGTGAGTGCTGAGGGCTTGCCGGCGCCTGCCTGAACGCGAGTGAGTGCGTGAATGCAGCAATATGTAGTGGGGGCTACGAGATCCAGTCTAGGTGAAAGATATTACAAATATGTGAAACGGTCAGTGAGTTAACCCATGTAGCGAAAATGCCACGGGTCACCGGGAATGGGACCGGCGCCGTCACCATGGACGAAACCTGCCGCCATAAGATATCTTTTTGCCTGGTTGTAATTGCGGACGTCGACGGCCATTCCGGATTCATGGAAGGACTCGCCCGGCTTTGCTACGGGGGCTCTGCCGGCAAGCTCGTGGTAAAGCCGCGCCTGCTGTTGATGCGACCTGCCGGCCGACGATATGTCGATCCTGACGCCGTCCATGGCTGCAAGTGTTTGAGCTCTGGCAAGTGCAGCCGCAGCGTTGGGAGCCAGCCACATGCCGCTTCTTCCCAGATAAGCCATGCCGGGCTCGGCTCGGCATGGGCCGGCACCGGGTCTGAGGTTAAGATTTTGAGCGTATGAATTTCGGCAGTAGTCGAATAGAGAAATACCATTGTTTCTGACGCTGTAGTACGAGGCCTGATTGTGCCGATCTTGTCCGAGGTTGTGATTGTGCCGATCTTGGCCGAGGATGTATGTCCCGACATTGGCAGAGGGCCCGGCATTGAATCGTCCGGGCATGGTCTCCGTCCAGGGCGAATTCTGCACGGCGCGGACGTTTGCCAGGCGAGTACCCTCGGGAGTCCTGACTTTGAAGACCTTGAGATCGACTCCGGCGCCTTTGCGCTCGTTGCGCTCCACCAGATCGATGAATTCCTTTTGACCCCTGGGGTAGCCCTGGAGCGCCTGCAAGTCGTCGCGAAGCCGATTGACGGCGTGGTCAGGATTGCCGTAATCGAGTTCCCGCGCGACTGCGCGCGCCTCTTGCACGAGTTGAGCATGCCATCCTAAAGGATGGTTCCGTTGATGAGTCATTTAAGCAGTGAGTGAGTTAAAATGTCGCCACGATCATTACAGCAAAAGCGGTCGAATTCGTCACTGGTAAAAATACGAATCAGAACGGCTAGCTCAGCATTGCCAGCCGCTCTTGCATCTTCTTGAGCGGCTCCATGTCGCCACGTTTGGCAGCTACATCGATGCCGCGCTCATAGGCGTTTTTCGCCTCGCTCAATCGTTTCAATCCCTCGAATGCCTGCCCGAGCGCCAGGTAAGCGACGGAATGGTTGGGTTTCAGGTCTATAGCTTTCTGCAAATGATTTAGCGCTTCATCAAAACGCCCGAGCTGCACGAGACAATCTCCAGATCCGTAGTTGGCCAACTGATCCTCGGAGTCGATCTCCAGAACCTGGCGGAACATGCTGAGCCGCTCCTCAGCCTCGGCGTGCAAATCATCGCGCTGTTTTTCTTCTTCCTTCTGTTTAGCCATTTGCTGAGCGGCAATGCGCATGCGGATGCTCATCGATACGGCTTTCTCTTCCTCCGCCTTTTCTTTCCAGCCTTTCTCAATGTAAAAAACGGACAAGTTCGTGTGTGCCATGACCGACTCAGGATTGAGCCGCGAGAGGAACTCCATGAGCTCGATTGCCTCATCGAGCCGGCCGCGTTTGTGCAGGATCACCCCCAGCGATTCATAAGCATCTTCAAAAACAGGATTGAGCACCAGAGCATCACGCAAGAGCCGAATCGATCCGGAATCGTCCGAGCTTTGCTCCTCATCCTCATTGGCGAAGACCTGCAATGCCTCCTCATATAGCTCCTGTGCAATCGATTCAGTCGATCGGCTTTGATAAAACGGCAGAAGCGACACGGTTATCTCAACACTTTTGCCATCCAGGGCAGCCGTCCATGTTTTGCCAGGCGTGCGGTAATCGCGCTTCAGAAGGGCAATGGCGATGAAACGCTTGAGAAACTTGGAATAACAATTGGACTTCAACCAGCCGATGGTCTCACCGGCAACGACTAGCTCCGCGCCGATTGAATATGGCTCTACATTTGCATTTTCGATTGTCAGTCCGACCAGTGCCCGCGTGGGCGAGCCTTGCGTGCGAAGCCGGGCGAGCACTTCTTGTCCCTGAAAGCAACCCTTGCTGTAGCTGACCGCTGATTCATCAAGTGTAGTTTCAGCCAGGAGATTCTCATCGCTGAAGTCGACTCCCAGTTTCACCAGTCCCGCTTCGATTCGCGCTGTGTTCATCAGGTCTGCATCGAGCTCAATCATGCCGAGTTCGCGAGCTTTCGTTTCAATCAAATTGCAGAGCGCATCCTTAGCCTCAGCAGCAAATGTGAGGAGAAAGCCTTCCTCTCCCGTGAGAGACAATTTGAAGCTTGTCACCGGTCGCTCGGCAATCGAGAATTCGGCGACATCGTGTTTGAACAAATCGATAGATGGAATACCGTCGAGCAGTGACTTCAGGAGCAGTCTTGACCGCGGACCCTGCACTGCCACCGACGAACGGGAGTTCGATAGATCCTCGAATTCGACCTGGTCGGCAAAACGAAACTTATCGAGATGGGCTAAGAGAGCATCGCTTTGCCTGGTATCGCATATGATGGCATACCGATCGCCGCTATTGAAAATCTGAAAGACCGCAATCGGTCGTGCCTTGCGATCGATGAAGCAGCTGGACTGCCCGGATCCGGGCAGCAGAGCATTGATGTCGTTAGTCGTCTGGGCTTGAAGATATCGGGCAGCGTCCACGCCGCGGATTTCAATTATCGAAAGGTTTAGCGCGGCGGCAAAGGCAAAGCCGCCGATCGATCTGAGCGCAGTCGTGTCGGCAGCTTCAATGTTTTTCTGCAACCTTGTCTTAATTGTCCTGAGCCTTAACTGGCGAGTTTAAACCTACACGGAGAAGGACTGCCCGCATCCGCAGTTTCCTTTAGCTTGCGGATTCTTGATCACAAAGCCCTTGCCATGCAGCCCGGACTCGAAGTCAACAATCGTTCCTTTGAGATAGATAGCGCTCTTCGGATCGATGAGAACTTTGACGCCATGCTGCTCTACAACATGATCTTTTTCTTGAGCTTTATCGAAGCGCAAACCATAGGACATGCCGGAGCAGCCACCACCGCGGATTTCCAGCCGCAGCCCTTCCTGCTCAGGTTCCTCAGCCAAAAGCTTTTTGACTTCAACCGCCGCAGCTTCAGTCAAACCGACGATCGCGGTCTCTTTGTTGGTAGTCGTTTCAGCCATTACTTCTTCTCACCTCTTATAAGGTCTTAGTCACACTACATTATCACACGCTCTGCTCCACATGACAATCGCAAGCCTATGCCCTACAATGGAAGTCTGCCTGACCGCCGGCCTGGTTGTATAGATCGCTTAACTTTTGGTTGCCGGGAGCAGCCATCGGTGGCATGAAAGCGATGGTATTGGATGCCGGCGATGATGCCACCGCCAACTGCCGGCGGATAGCGCCTGGCTCAAGGACATAAAGAAGGAGTTGAGGATATTGTCGGAAGCTGACACCAGTGGTGATAAATCGATCGTCATGAGCAGTGGCGCTCATCTGACAATGTTTCGCTGGCAAGGACTGCGAGACCGCTTCCGCATGTCCTGAAAGTGGTATCAAATACGATATTAAATATGGTGGCATCTTATTGACAGAACGAAGGCAATCTGTCAGCATGATTGTAAGCTTGTACTCAAACTGACAGAGCCTACAATCCGCTGTTAACGGTAGGGGCCGCAGGTTCGAATCCTGCCAGGACCGGTATGGTCCTGTAGCTCAGAGGTAGAGCACTAAAAAAACGCTCATTCGACTCGTACAGGCTGATTCATTTTGCTGCTTCCACGCATACCGGATCGCATCGATCATATCTGCTTGATCAATCGTTTCACTTTTGAAAGCGATCGTTTCAGCCTGCCATCGAAGTCGCCCCCCAGCAGCTCGTCTATGGGGACCCAGCGGTATTTCGAAATCTCGTCTATCGCTAAGTTCAGCTTGGGTAGTTGCGACCCGTCAATCGGTGAATTTGAATGGCAATCGCGAAGCTCGAGCAGATATTGAAAATCATGATGGTAATGCTCACCCTCGCCCTTTTTTTCACTGACAGGTATGTGATGCGTATCGACATCGATCGGAATCAGACTGCCGGTATGCCAGGGATGAAGCTCCAGAGCTTCGATGCCCGTCTCTTCCGAGAATTCGCGAAGCGCTCCTTGCGCCGGCATCTCCTCGGGCTCAAGGTGGCCGCCGGGCTGAAGCCAGCATTGCAGGAAGTTATGGTAAATGAGGAGCACGCTCTCACAGTTTCGATCCAGGAGTAAACCGCTCGCCGTCAGATGTCCTCTCATGTTCTTTCGATCGCATAAACGCCTGTCGTTATGCAATAACTGTTCGATCAGGATCGATAGATGACGGCGCTCTTCCGGAAATCGACCTAGGTACTGCTCGAGAAGCTCCGATACACGGGCGAGGAACAGATCGCTAAGTTGCTCGGTCTGTCTAGTCATGCGCCGCACCCTGATTCTGTTTCTTTTCACCCTGCTTCTGTTTCTTTTCAGCACTGGCGCGCAGAGTTTTCAGCGCAGAATGCAAAATCATGCGTACTTTGGCAGCGCTGAGATAGCCGAAGCCGCTGCTGATTCGCTCTCCTTCAAAAGTGGTGATTATAATTTGAGGCACGCCCACAATCCCGTACTTCTGCCAGATCTTATATTCGGTTTTCGAAAGGGCATTCTCCGTTGCAATTCTTACCGGATAGAAATTCTCGTCGGCCAGCTTGCTGACCTCTTCTGGAGATAAGGATCGGGCTTCCATATTTTTGCAAAGCGGGCTACTGTCGGTGAAAAACATAAGAACAGGCAGATGTTTCTTGTTATTGCAGAGGAGCTTGTCGAGGGCGAGGCGGCCGCTGTGCGAGCTAAAAGGCGAGTCCTCCGAGTGTGATTGACCCTCTTTTTTGACGTCGAAAGCATCCTCGTCATCATCCTTAACCACATCGGCGATTGGCTGCCAGTGAATAGCAGTCGGCACTACATGCGGTAGCATGTCTTCCATAATGCCTACAAGAATGCGAGCGATCAGCAATACGATCGTCGAAAGCAAAAGAAATGATACAGTACCGCGCGTGGAGCCCTTCTCAGTCAGAATCATAATGGTACTCCCGGGCGTTCAGTACGAGGGTGGCAAGAGTGAGAGCCAAAAGAGTATTGCTCGAAACTTCGAGCACCGGCAGCCATTGAAATGGGCGGGCATAGAAGATGTCGTAAACGAATACTTGCGGGGCCAAAAAATTGCAAACGCTGCTCAGGGTCAGCATGTATTGATGCAGAGAATCAAGAGCATTGCCACCGAAGATGCTGGGCAGTAGCTGTGTCTTCGCCCATGTATCAATCCCGAGGATCGCCGCATACATCTCAGCCAGTTTGCTGGACGATGATGACATAGGGATATTTAACGAATAGTTGAACATACTGAATATGGTGGCGGCTTCGAAGGACACGATTCCGACAAGCACCATTTGTTGCTTGGGAAGCAAATAGATAAGCGTTAAAACACTGCCGACACACAGGGCCGAAATCACGCGCTCGGGAAAACCGAGCGATATCATAGATGGTGTCATGCCCCACCTGGCATAGGCACCGGTGCAGGTATAAATCAATTGCTGAGTAAGCGATACAATCAAGATAATAGTCGCCAGTGCCAGCCACTTGGACAGGACGTACTGAAAACGATGCAATGGCCTGGTGACGATGAGCGGCATGTAATCGCTTCTTCCGCCAATCGTCAAAGCGCTGCCGATGATATTTGATGTGGTAATGACGAACAAACCCACCAGCGCTGAGTTGAGAAAAGCATCGAAGGCGTCGCCGGAGGTGATCGATGGATCTGCAGGGGATAGAGAGATGGCAACAGGACCCAGGACAGCGAACACAAACAGCATGAAGATGACGAAGTTGTTCTTCATCACTTTCTTGAGAGTGGTAAGGTAAATGGTGGTGTTCATGTCTTGATGCCCTCGCTGCTCTCTTGCTCGAGGCTGGACTCGGACTTGACGAGATCGGGAAGATCCTTGAACAAGTGCTCGAGTGATGTTGATTCCGGGCTTGCAGCCTGAATTTCCAGGTCGCGGCCGACGCAGCATTTGATCATCTCCGACGCCATTCGGCCGTTCGCCACGGCGATTCTCGCACTGCGTCGATCTATCTCGACAATCGTTGCACCGATGGCGGTGGCGGCCTCGTTCAGAACCTGCTGCAGATCCAGACCGTTTGACTCACCGAAGCGCATGCGCAATATATGGGGATAATCGGAATCCGTCGAGAGCGACTTGATAGCCTGGATTTTTCCATCACGAAGAAAAGCGACCCGATCGCAAATTCGTTCCATCTCATCGAGATGATGCGAGTTGAGAATGATAGTCACTTTCTCGCGTTTCAAAGCCAGAAGTATTTCACGCAATAATGCCACGCCCGGGGGATCCATGCCGGAGCCCGGCTCGTCCAGAAAGAGAATCCTGGGATTGCCGATGAGCGCTTGAGCGAGTCCGAGGCGCTGCAGCATTCCGCG
>JAJPJO010000254.1 GCA_021324135.1 Pseudomonadota bacterium | reverse complement strand
GGCGTTTTGATCGATGGCGGGTTGCACCATCCCGCTCCCGGTCAATTTGCGCGCGGGCAGGCGATCATCTCGAAACTTGGCTTTGCCAGCGAGCTTCCGCCCCGGCTACTGGGACCGGTTGACCTCTGGTTTCATGCTCTGGAACTGATCAGCGCTCCCCTGCTCGACTACTGTTTCCCGGATCCCGACAAGCACATCGTCGTGCCGGTTGGCTCATCCGATGTTGCTTGTTTCTCCTTCGGCTTACCCGAGCGCGATTTGCGCAAAATGGTCAGCCACGGACGGCAAGTCACCCTGGACCGCCTCACGCCCTTAGTGGAGCGTGGGTTGATTCCGGTCCGCTAGCCCGGCGCTCGCGCGTCGATTCTTTGAACTACGAGGCGCGCTCATCGCCCAGGCGATAGGGCGCGCCAACTACCAAGGAGCAATCGTATGTATCGATTGAAGAAAACTGCATCTGCCTTCGCTTATCTGCTGTTGATCTGGCTTACCTGGCAATGGTTCCGAGGTGACCTAACCTGGGGCTTCAGCCTGGGATGCATTCTGGTCAGCAGCCTCTGGCTCGCTCTCACCTTCCTCGAGCTTGGCGATCTCTTCCGCACCTACTTCGACATCTTCTCGCGGCTCAAGATCATCGTTCCCACCACGATCGGTGCGGCTCTGTCCGCGCTGGCGTTGTGGTTCGCCAGAGTCGTCGTTCTGAAGTGGTGCGGCGGGTTGCTGCTTGTTGCCTGGCTGAGCATCTACGTTCGCTACCGCATCAATTGCAAGAAGTACAAGTCTCAGGGGCACGGTCCGCTGCCGAAAAACGCCTGGGTCAATCCGCCCGTCGACGCCATTCGGCGCATCGTCAAGCGGCGCAAGCTGGTTCTCATCCTGACCAGCGGGCGTATGGCAAACCGCCTGCACGAAAGCGTCGGTCACGGCGAGATCGCGGTGATCATGCCCGATGGAAAGATGTACTTCCTCAGCTCCTACATGGAGAAGGGTGCCATCCTGCAAGAGGCGGATGCGGTTGCCGACAAGCTGGTGGACCGCGGTCACTATATCGCCCTCGAGGTCGTTCAAGAACTCGATGACGACCAGCTTGCCGCGCTGCCGCACATCGTCAACATCCTCCTCAGGCAGAACGCCGGCTATCGCACAGCAGCGCAAGCCCGGCGTGAGAAGCTGTTCGGCAAACTCTGGCTGCCGGCCGCAATCAAGCAGTTCATGATCAAGAAGTTTCCGGTTACCGGTTACGACTGGCTTGGATTGCTGATCGGTCAACGCCATGCCGATCGCTGGACTTGCATCGGCATCTGTCTGGAGCTCCTGAGGCGGCTGGGCATCAAGACGAACGAGTACGGAACCGGGATCCTCGGTCTGGGAACCGGCCTGTTCGATCCGATTATGCCGGTCAGATTCCTCTGGGACCTGGCATTCCGGCTGCTCACTCTGACGGACCGCGACGCCTACGAAGCAATTCTGCGCTCCGAGCAAAGCGGTCAGCAGAGCTGAGGCGACCGGGCAGTGCATTTGCATGGGAGAAGGGAGACGGTTGCCGCCGTCTCCCTTCTTGCTTATCCCTTACCTCAGTCTAGTAAACTCAGTCTTTTTCTTTCTTTTTGTTCCTCTACTATTGGAAGCAGTACACTGTCTCTACCACCCGGTTTGAATGATGATGGCGGCTATTCGTCTTTCGGTCGAATTTTGACCAGGCGGGACATGTGTTGTTTGGCGGATTCCTCGTGCTGCTTGATCTCGTGTTCCTTTTCCTTCAGGCGATATTCCCATATGCGGCCGACGACAAAGAAAACGATTCCCACGCTCAGAACAATGGCGCAGAGCCAAAAGCCGCCCATGTAGTCGGGATTGACTGCCAGGGTGGTGATACCGCCGATGATACCGGCGACGATCACGCCCATAACTATCTTTGCCTCAAGCGACTTGGACCAAACCGGCATTCTGAAAGCTTCGTGAGGCTGCTGTTCGTTTTTCTTGAACTCGAATCCCAGTTCGCGAATCGCTTGCCTGTATTCGCAATGTCCTTGATCGCACTGATGTATGGTCAAGACTGCTTCCTGCGGCGTCATCTCATCCTTCTCAACCAGGCGAGCGCAGGCAATCGAGGCGCGATAAACATTAGGGTTTATTACCTCTGAGGCAAGCAGTGCTTTCAGGGGGTGCATTTCAAATTGAGCCTGGCATAGCACCGCCTTTGATATCGTTTCGTCATCGACCATGCCGGCTCGAGTGAGCAGATCGCGAGCCAGGGCGGCAACATCAGCATCATCCTGGAAATAGCCGTGAGCCCGAGATGCTTCAGTGATCGTCTTTTTCTCGCTCACCATCTCCCTGAGAATTTGAGCGGCATCTTCTTTGGTGATTACTTCCCTGATCACCAGAGATTGCATGTTGAGAGCTTGCTGAAGCAGCTCCGCTGAAACCAGACCGGAATTGACCAGAATCTCACCCATCAGCCGTTTTTCCATGAGCGCCTTTTCAACGGCAGCGAGATTGTCCTTTTCCGATATGACCTCGCCGGTAATGAGCAGGTCGCCCAATTTCAATTTCGATTGCGTGTTGCGCGCCGATAGCCGCAATCGTTTCAGGGCTTGGCCGAGATCGCGATTGTTCTGTTTGACGTCGGCGAGTGCGCGGATGGCGCTTTGCTTGGTTATGCGACCTTCGCTCATCAGCTTCAGGCACTCGAATACATGATCCAGGTGAGTGAGGGTGATGCCGCGGGTGGAGATTAAGTTGCGCCCGAGAGGAAGCTTGTTCTCGACGCTCATGCGTTTGGCTTCCTCTACATGAGCGGCACTGGCGATGCCCGAGCTCAAAAGCAATTCTTCCAGTTCGCCAACCAGAGGTGATTGTTTGCCGACTTGCTGCAGCATCTCGAGAGCGTCTTGGTAAGCGATGCCTTCATTGGCCGCAAGCTTGAGCGCTTCAATGGCCGTATGCTCTTCAATCAAACCCTCGACCAGCATCGACTGTGCCAGGAGTGCCGACTGCAAATCACGCTCTGATATCTGCTGGCTGCTTGTGAGAACTTTTCCGATTTGAGTTTGAAGGTCATCTGCGATAGTAAGTGCATCCTGCAAAGCGGCTGGTGAAATCAGCCCGGCAGACATAAGGAGCCTGCCCACTTTTATGAACCGAGACCTCCGTGCCTGGGAGACCGGAACCACGGCTCCGGATCTCGAGCCATAAGGCGTCGATGGGGTTAAGCGAGTAGCATCTTCAGGAAGCGGCTGTTGTGCTGGCATGGCTGATTACCTGGATTTTTTAGGGGCGGGTGATCGGGGGGCGATAGCCGGTAATCAGAATGGTATGCGAGGGATGTCAAGAAGAAAATTCGCGAATTACCCTTATCAAAAGCGCGTACGAATAGACGGAGAAGCTCATGGTAAGCTGCGCTTGACCAGATTTTCGCGAAGATTAAATCTGCTGTTCGGACTGATGTTTCCGCCGCCAAGCGCTCTCTTGGAAGAAGAACGGCGCCTCAAGGCAGCTGCATCTCGAGAATTATGGTCGAACCCCGACCGGGCGCGGAATTTATTGACAGCGAAACGGGATAGAAGCAGCGAATCAGATCGGCGCGCTCCCTCATGCCCCCCATGCCCATGCCACCACTGTCAATACCGCGTCGCGGAGCGCTGCCTGCTTCAATATCGAAACCCTTGCCGTTGTCAGCCAGGCTGAAACGCAAAAGCTTTTCCTGCGGCCTTTCGATCTTCATCATCACTTCCGAGGCGCCTGAGTACTTCTCGACATTGTTCAAACCCTCTTGAATGATCCGGAAGGTATGCAGTCCGACAGGATCGGGCAATTCCGGCAAGTCGAAATCGCATAGAAAGTTAGATCTGATTCCGGTTCTCTCGCTCATGCGATCGAGCATGTCCTTGAGACACATTTTCAAGCCCCATTCCTTGAAATTGCGGGGAGCGAAATCGCTGCAGATATCGCGCAACTGCATGACGACATGATCTACTATCTCGAGAATCTCTTCTGTTGATAGCTGTTTATCGCCGCCAAGATAACGTTTCAACATCATCAGATCGGCAATGATCGTGTCGTGCAACTCGCGCGCCAACCTGTATTTCATCTCTTCTTGCTGGCTGACGACTTTGTAGGCAAGGTTTTGCTTCTCCAGAGTGAGCTCCTGAATGGTGCGCACCCAATCCTCGCGCTTGTACATACCGAAGAGCTTGCCGGCGTCGGGCACGTCGACCGTTTCCCCAGCACCGGCACTGGCGGGATCGGGCATCTGCAGCTCGGCGGGCAGTCCGGCGGTGTCGCTGTCGCGTGTCTTGGCGGCGCGCTGCAGATGATTGACCGCTTCACTCGGGCTCATGGAGCGGTTGTTAACCATGAACTGCAGCGTCAATGCCCGATCTAAGATCTGCTGCGGCAGAAGACCCTGCTTGAGAAGAAGCTGACCAATAGGCATTTCGGTGGCCATGCCCTTTTCCACGGCAGAGAGCAAATCGATTTCACTGACCAGACCGGCCGAGATGAGGAGCTCGCCCAGCCTGATCGGATCGGAGCGGGTGAGCGCCAGAGCCCCCATGTTTGAGAGCGCTTCTTCAATGGTGGTGTGATCACGATAAGCTAATTTCAATCCTTCTATGGCTTGCTCGGCCGTAATGCGGCCCTCGCGAATCAGAACTTGCGCCGTCAGCGCCGCATAAGCATGCGCTTCAGGGACCACGCGCCTGACGACGAGCACGCGGCCGAGCGGCAGCCCGCTTGCATAGCTTGCTTCCACTGCGTTGTTCAAATCCGACTCTTTGACCGTGCCGGACTCAACCAGGATCTGGCGCAGCCGGGCGGTGACCAGACGAAAATCGCTCCGCCATCCGAGGTTGTCCAGCGCCTCTTCCAGACTGACTTTCTCCTCGGCCGAGCGGCGCAGAGCCTCGGCAGCCATATCGATTGGAATGAGATTCTCGACCAGCAAAGAGTGCACCAGAACTGCCGATCGCATTGTTTCGCCGCTGACCGCCTTGTTTTGAACCAGCACGGAGCCAATCGAAGCATTCGTGCGAACCGAGGTGGCGATGGCACGCGTAAGCTGATCGTGGTTGATCAATTGTGCCTTGTAGAGCAGGTCCGCAATAGAGGTTGTCTTCTGGGATTGAGTCATGGTCTTGGAAGCGAGAGCCGTTTCTCCTCTGTGCAAGTTGGGCTCAGTTATTCAATTCATCGCTGCCATAGCCGTTTTGAACGGCCCAGGCGATCAACTGCTCGCGATTTTGCAAACCAAGCTTCAAGAGGAGAACCTCGCATTGCTTTCGGGCAGTGGCTACAGAGGTATAGCGTTGTTCGGCGATTTCTTGATACTTCATGCCACGCCCGAGCATGTGCAGAACCTCCTGCTCAGATGGCGTCAGCTTCTTGCGGTCAAAACTGATGTCTTCAGTGACGATGCCCTTCTCGCCTTTGTGAACGCGGCGAATCACCTCCGCTACTTTAGCGACGCGCTCCGATTTCAAAAGATAAGCGGCCACCCCCATGTTCAGCACGTCCTGGATAAACGCTTGTCGACTCTCGGCTGAGAAAATCACCAGGCGAATGTCTGCAAAGCGCAGAAACTCTTTGATCATGCCCTTCGGCCCCAGTTTGCCGGGAAGATGCAAATCGAGCAAAACGATATCCGGTCTGGTTTTCTCAGTGATTGCCAGACCGTCCTCGGAGTTATCCGACGAGCCGACCACCTCGATGCCTTCTTGCCGCGAAAGACCGCCAATAAGCCCATCGAGAGTTACATGATGGTCCTCAACTACAACGATGCGAATAGGGTCGGGCATATGCCTCAGCTGCTGGTCGTGGCCGTGACTAGGTTCTCAAGAATCGGTCCGCTATGTCCATTATCGCTTATTCTCGCCCATCGAGATACGCAGAAGCGCTGCAAAAACTCTTCGTTTGCATTCGGCCGTTTTTGCCGGCATATGGCCATAAGCCCATGCGAAAACTCTGCTTTTATAGTTATTTGACGATAGAATTCGGCCGATTTTGATAGTCATATGACGATAAAGTTGTGGACAGCACTTTTGCCGATAATTGATGTCAAGTTCGATGGCTTCAAATCGAAGACCTTGCGCTCAGCAGGCGATGCGAGCTCTAGCGCTAGCTAGCAATAGGTCAGGAAAGAGGCCCTGAATGTGCATAAGTCAGCGAGCTGTGATGCAGGAAGACAGGCTGTCAAACTGCCAATTTCAGGTGAGCTGCAGTAGTAGAATGGCTAGCGGCAATATCTTAAGTTCAAAACATCTTCACGCGCAGAAAAACGTCGGTTCCATCCTCAATGTTTACTTTCTCTCCCGGCTTGGCTCGGTGAGCTGATCTCCAGAGTGGAGAGCATGGCGGTGAAACCACAGGTGCAACTGGCTGAGCAACAGTCAGGTTCAACACAGTGAGGACATCATGAAAAGGACCTTTGGCAGCTTTCGGCAATTCTATCCCTTCTATCTCTCTGAGCACAGCAATGCCGTCAATCGGCGTCTCCACTTCACCGGCAGTTGTCTTGTCGTGATTCTGGCGGTTGGCGCGCTGCTGAGCCAGAGCTGGCCGCTTCTGGTGGCGCTGCCGGTGGCAGGCTACGGCTTCGCCTGGGTCGGTCACTTCTTCTTCGAGAAGAACAAACCGGCAACCTTCAGCCATCCGGTCTACAGCCTGATTGGCGATTGGGTGATGTTCTGGCAGATCATTACGGGCAAGCTGCCGCTCTAAACGGTTAAGGCGGAGTGAAGGGTCGCGACACTGGCAAGAAATCGCGACCCTTCGCAAAGCGAGCGCTAGCAAGCGATTGCATAAACTGTTCAGATGCTGGCACAGCTCCGACAGGCAAAGAAGTTGAGAAAAGCAAGATAGCAATTGCTTTCTCCTTCTTTTATCTCTATATGCTCGAGATATCCTCTGCTCCTGCTTCACGCTGAAAGCCTTATCCGATCAAGTGCATTAGAACCACTGGCTCTTATAACCTTTCCTTTCTCGGCTTCATCCTGGAGCTGAGATTGTGGCTCGAGCAAGGACAATTTCACTGACGGGTGTCATTTAGACAGCACCGTCACCAATGGTGAATTATGAAAAACAAACCCTCTTTCTTTTTGGGACTGGTGGTGTTGCTGCTGGTGGCAACATCTCCGCTCCGAGCTGCCGTCTCGCCCACGGTAGTGACAATCGATTCACCCACTGGAGCAAGGGCGCAGTGCCCAACCAGCTCGCTTACAGTCAACGTTTTCGACGGCACACGTCAACTGGTGCCGGAGGGAACGGAGTTGCTCGTGCGCATCTTTGATGGACGGCACAAGCAGATCGTCTCCGGCTTCTACCGGGGTCCGATGATTCGTTTTGACGGGCTGCCGCTTCAAGATGATTTCAGCGATTACTTCACCGTGGTCGTTTCCCGACCAAAGTATCTCGATGGTGGAATCGCGGCAATCAGCATCAAGAAAGGCGTAGTTTCAGTTCGCATCGACGGCCCGGCTCAGGCTGCCGAGATTGCCGAGGCAACCGGGCGAGCAACCAACTCGCCAGTTGCAGAAGCAGACTCGGGAGCTGATGAGGCGAAGTCGAATGATACCCAAACCGTTCACTCGGTCGATGTCATGCTAATTCCTCAGCACGCCTTCATCGACTTTTCACAGGCATCAGCCAGCGAGCTGAAGGAGCACTATGGCGAGTACTGGCGCATCATCTCCTCTGGAGCAGCCAGCGATGAGGAAGCTCAGGCGCGCTGGAACCGGCTGCTTGCGAAGCGTCCACTCTCGGCCATGTGCTTGCTCAACATCCTGACGGCGATGTCGCAATTCCACTTCAGCGATGGACAATCGCCAATCGTCTTTTACAAGGAGATTATCTGGGACAAGACCCTGGCGCAAGACCGCTTCTTTGCCTGGGTAGAGCCTCAGTACATCCATGAGTTGGAGCTGGGCACTCAGCAAGGCGCGTGGCAACAGCAGGTTGTGCCCGGTATTCTGCATCCCGGCGCCACGCGCGCCTGGAAGCAGGCGCAGCTTGAGAATGCCAACCTCAATCCCACCGCTCATGAAAACGATATCCGCGTCATCGACGGTCGGACCTACGTTTTGATGGAAACGGACATCGATTTCTACAAAGACAAACTCGCTCACATCTTCCTGGAAGTGATACCGAATCTGGTGGTTGGTGGTTTGACGGACCCCCGTCTCGTCTACCAACTGCGCTGGAACGCCGGAGCTTCCATCGACCTCCCCTCTTTCGCACCGCCGTATGTCGTTCTGCCTGCCAGCCGGGAACATCCGGAGTGCAGCAAATCGCACGAGCATCGGGACTTGAAGAACATCATTCGCTGGCCCGATCGCTCGATTCGTGGGGCGTTTCACAAGTCAAAAATCAGGATGCACTGAGAGTACTGCAAACGGATTGCGCCGTGCTCTTTATGCACACCTTAGCTGGATGGCGAATGGCTCGAGTGTTCGTGCTGAACAATCGAAACCACAGGCGCTCCCATTCGCCTTTTCAGCTCGATATTGAAACTACTATAACGAACCATAGATAGGGTTTTACCCCAATTATTCATGGGAGTGATACCAATCTAATTTTCAAAAAGTACAAAAGTCCTGTCATTTGGCTCAGAATCTGCGTTTACCAAGACAACAGTTTCGGAGAAG
>JAJPJO010000484.1 GCA_021324135.1 Pseudomonadota bacterium | reverse complement strand
CGTCCGTCGACGAAGGTAGCTATGTTCTGGATTTCTTTGCCCAACCAGGAGCATCATTGGAGGAGACGAATGCGCTTGGTTTGAAGTTGGAGGAAATTCTAAAAAAGACAAACGAGGTTCAAACCTGGACCAGACGCACCGGCACGGAACTGGGGCTGTTTGCCACCGAGGTCAGCCGCGGCGATATCCTAGTGGTTCTCAAACCATCGGACAAGCGGCAGCGCACGATCGACGAAATCATGGAAGATCAGCGCCGGCAGATCGCTGCGACAATCCCTCAACTGGAGGTCGACTTTCATCAAATTTTGCAAGACCAGCTTAACGATCTGTCGGGCGCACCCGCGCCTATCGAAGTCAGAGTCTTCGGCGAAGATCCTGATGTTTTGCGGCAGTGTGCCGGGTTGATCGAAGAGAAAATCAGTCATATTCAAGGCGTTGTCGATCTCAAAGTTACAAGCCGCCAGGGAGCACCCGAGCTGCAACTCAATGTTGATCCTCTAAAATCAGGTCGAATAGGTCTGGCACCGGCGGATGTGGCCGGCCAGGTACAGGACTCGCTCCTCGGCAGGATCGCGACACAGATTAGAAAGAACGATCGGCTCATTGATGTTCGAGTCCGACTCTTCGATTCCGATCGATTGAATCCGGGCTTCCTGCCTCAAGTGCCGATCGTGGGAACGGTCGGAGGAACGACCAGCGCGCTTCTGCCTCTCTCTGCTATAGCCGATATAAAAAAGAAAGCCGGTGAGCGTGAAATCTATCGCGAAAACCAACTCCGCTACGTCTCGATCGAAGGCGGTTTAGAGAATCGAGACTTAGGTTCCGCTACAGAGGAAATCAAAAAAGCGCTCTCTGGTATCACATTGCCACCAGGCTACCAGATATCAATTGCCGGACTCTATGCCAGTCAACAAGAAACATTTGCCGAGCTCCTCTTAGTTTTTGCCTTAGCCAGCATTCTGGTCTATCTTCTGCTTGTGATTCAGTTTCGTTCGTTGCTGCAACCATTAGCCATCTTTCTGGCAGTGCCTCTGGCGCTACTCGGTGTTGAAGCGGCACTCCTGATTACGCATACACCACTGAACGTCTCATCATTCATGGGTGTCATTTTGTTGGTTGGCCTGGTTGTGGAAAACGGTATCATTCTGCTCGAGTATACAAATCGACTGAGAGCAAAAGGCATGCCGACCGACGAGGCGATCGTAGAAGCCGGCTCGATCAGACTGCGGCCAATTTTGATGACGACGCTCTGTACGTTGCTGGGATTATTCCCGCTTGCCATCGGCCTGGGTGCCGGCGCCGAGCTACAAAAGCCACTGGCGATTGCCGTAATCGGCGGACTTTCTCTTTCAACCATCTTTACCTTGATCGTTGTGCCCGCCGTTTTCAGACTGCTTTGTCGTTCAAAGACACCGAGTCTGGTATCCCGCCGATGAAAACGCCACGGACGGCACAGCAGAAGCTTAAAAGAAAAACAGGGGCGATCTTCACTCAGGTGAGTACGGCGCAGAGGATGCAGGGCCGCCTTGGGTGGGATCGCCCAATACATATATAACCCACGAAGATTTCGCTACGTTTTCAGAGCGGGCACTGCCGATGGAAATCGCACTCTAACCAAAGTGCCAAGTCCTTTGTCACCGCTGCTGATACTGACCTCGGCATTATGTTTTGCCGCGATCTCCTTAACTATCGCCAGACCCAGACCGCTGCCCGGCACATCCGTTCCCAAAATGCGATAAAAGCGCTCGAAAACGTGTTGGCGCTGGTCCTCAGGAATGCCCGGACCATTGTCTTCCACCACCAGAGAAACGCAATCTGAAGAACCATCCAATCTCGCTTCAACTCGTCCGCCTGCCTGTGTATACAGGATGGCGTTTTCCACTAAATTCTCCGCCAGCTCCATGAGCTTATCCTGGTCACCATATACGATGGCAGGATTTCGATTGGATATAAACTCCAATTGGATGCTCTTTTTCATCGCCTCACCGACAAGCTCGGCGGTTATTTCCGAAACGACTGAGTTCAAATCCAATTGCGTGAACTTCTCCGCGATGTCGGGATCAGCCTTGGCTAGTGACAAAAGCTTATTAGCAAGACTAGACATTCGATCCGTTCCAGCATCGATTTTATCGAGAACGCTAATCATCCCGTTTGAACCTGCATCCTCAGTTGCTCGTATGTTTTTGTGGGAGCCCTTACCATCAGCAGCCAACCGCTTAGCCAGGAATATATACGTTTTCAGCCCGGCCAGCGGCGTGCGAAATTGATGCGCCGCGTTGGCAACGAATCTTTTTTGCGTCTCGATGTCGGTGCGAATTTTTGCCAGCAGATCATTGATCGCATGCACCAGCGGTCTTACTTCCACGGGAACGTCATCATCGACAGGCGACAAGTCAAGGCGAGACCTTTGACCGAGATTATTCTTGATCAACACCAGAGGCTGAAGCGATCTGGAGACACCCCGCCAGACGGCCAACGCTCCAAGAATAATCAAAATGATTTGAGGCACGATGATGCTAAGCAAAATTTGCTGAGCCAACTGATGCCTGCTATGAAGGGTCTCGGCAACCTGGACCAATACTTTTTCTCGGGTGAAGTTTGGAAAGTCGACATGAATACGAGCCAGCCTCACGTCTTCTCCGTTTACTTGAGCGAAGCGAAGAAGCGGCGCGGATGAGTCAAGTTGCGGAAACGGCCCGGGCAACAGCATGTCTCCGGAAATTCTCTTGCCGTCCTGAGAAATAACCTGGTAGTAAAACTTGTCGCGATTGTTATGGCGAAGGATTGCCTGGGCTGCCGGTGGCAGATCGACAAGAACATCTGTTCCATTGAAGCGCAATCTCGCAGCAACGGCTTCCGCTGAATTGAGGAGAGCGCTATCGTACGAATCGTTTGCGAAGCTCACCGCCAGATAGTAAGCGAGGATCGTACTCAAAAGCCAAAGAATGCACAGCGGATAAAGAAGGGAACTGAGGAGCTGGATTCGTATCGATTTCTCACGCGCACTTCTCAAGGCGATAACCAAGCCCCCTGATTGCTCTAATGGTGATGGCGAACGGCTCCAGTTTACGCCTCAGCCGGTGGATGGCAATACCGACTGCATTGTGCGTCACCTCCGAGTCCCAGCTCGAAAGATGATCGCTTAGTTGTTCCTTGCTGACCATGCGATCGGTTCGCTGAATGAGAATCTCGAGTATGGCAAGCTCGCGCGCGGACAGATCGAGCATTTCGCCATCTTTGACGCTGGCGGTGCGAGTCACGGTGTTGAAGCAGAGTGATCCATATCTTACCTCCGTGCGATTCGAGAATTGCTCTTTCCGCAATAAGGCTCGAATGCGCGCCTCCAACTCCGGCAATTGAAAAGGTTTAGTCATGTAATCATTGGCACCGAGATCCAAACCGCCGACGCGATCCTCGAGTCGATCGCGAGCAGTGAGAATCAGCACTGGCAGCGAATTGCCGCGGCTGCGCAAACGTTTGAGCAGGTCGACGCCGTCCAGCTTAGGCAGCCCCAGATCTAAGATCAGTAAATCATAATCAGTATCGATTAGAGCAATCTCGGCATCGATGCCATTGCTCGCCACGTCGATGGCATAGCCGCCCTCTCTCAGCACCATCGCTAAGCCATCGGATAAAAATCGGTCGTCTTCTGCAAGTAGAATTCTCATCTCGGCCTCCTTATCGTCAATAACGATCATATCGCCTTCGCGCCTCAGAGCCAGGAAATGTTTGAGAAATTTTCAAACGGTACTCTGGTATTTTGCACTTCGATCACGACTGGCGATGAAAGCAAAAATGCAAATCAACAAAGTACAGATGCAACCGATTACGGACTCGGCTATGGTCATTCTATGCTCGTTTCTAAGCGTCATCGCGGCTGAATTGTTGGCCTATTTTTTGTTGGAGTGCTGGCGCGATCAACTTGTCTCACTGGTTGCCGGGGGAATAACTTACCTCTGCCTGCAGATCCTGACTCTGTTTCGCTATACGAGGTAACGGCCGTCCTCTTGGCTGGTCTGCGAAATCATCTGAAATCTTCATTGGCTATGTTTTGACGGTCACGGTCGATTCACCATAATCGGTGCTTGCTATGATGCGCTTCATTACTGCCAGCAAACCGATCACAAAATGAAAACAATTCTTTCAAGGAAATTTCGTCTTCGCTCGACATTCTTGTCAGTTAGTTGCAGCAACCATAATCAATCCTCGTCGGATGACTGGATGATCTTGGCGATTTCGACGAGCTCTTTCCTGGGTGCTTTGCGTCGGCGCAGTTTCCTCGCTACTGCTTCAAACCAGAGATAAAGATCGGGCAAGAGGAGCAAGGTTAACATGCTCGATGTGATCAGTCCGCCAATCACAACCGTTGCCAATGGTCGTTGCACCTCAGCACCGGCTGATGTGGAAAAGGCCATGGGAAAAAATCCCAGGCTGGCAACAAGCGCCGTCATCAGCACTGGGCGCAAACGCGTCAGAGCGCCTTCTTTTACGGCAAACTCAGGATCAAGTCGTCTCTCCAGATCACTTATGTAACTCACCATAACGACGCCGTTGAGCACCGCTACACCGGACAATGCAATAAAGCCGATCCCGGCGGAAATCGAAAATGGCATAGCGCGAATGGCAAGCGCGAAGATACCGCCGACGATGGCAAAAGGAATGCCGGTGTAGATGAGCAGCGCCTTTTCTACTGATCCAAAAGTCATGAAGAGCAAAACGAAAATCAAAAAGAGGGCCAGCGGCACCACAATCAATAGAGTGTTGGTGGCACGCCGCAAATTCTCGAACTGCCCACCCCAGGTTATGTAATATCCCTCGGGCAGCTTTATATCCTTGTCGATGCGCTTCTGCGCTTCATCAACAAATGAGCCTATATCTCGCCCTCTGACGTTAAGCTCAACTACAATACGGCGACGCCTGTCTTCACGAGAGACCTGAGCCGGTCCTTCTTGGAGCTGTACGGTAGCGACATTGGCAAGCGGTATTCGCGCACCGCGCGAGGTCGGAACCAGCAGATTCTTGATGCTCTCCGTATTGCTCGTGCTCGACTCATCAAAGCGAATGACAATATTGCTTCGCCGCTCCCCTTCATAAATCGTTCCGGCCGGCTTGCCCGCGATTAGCGATTCGACAACATTATTGACGTCTTCGACATTCATGCCGTAGCGCGCCATCGCATTGCGATCGGCTGTAACGACCAGCTGAGGAAGTCCGGCAATCTGCTCGATCTTCACATCGGCTGCCCCTCTCACCTTACTTACCGAGCGGCTGATCTTTTCTGCCGTCGCTCTCAGGGTGTCGAGATCATCGCCGAAAACTTTGATTGCTATATCAGAGCGCACGCCGGCAATTAGCTCCGATGTTCTCAGCTCAATCGGTTGTGAGAAGCTGAATGTAGCTTGCGGAATTTCCGACGAGAGCGCCCTGGAGATTTTCTCCACCAGCTCCTCTCTTGTCTGCGCCGTCTGCCATTGTCCGGGAGGTTTCAGTCCTATATACAAATCACAGGACTCGACTCCCATTGGATCCGTTGCCACCTCCGCTCTGCCGATCTTCGAAATCGCTCGTGTCACTTCCGGAAATCGCCTCAGCACCTTTTCGGCCTGCGTGCACGTCTTTATTGATTCGGAGAGCGAGACACCCGGCAATTGCTGGATTTGCACAGCCAGCGCTCCTTCATCCAGACGCGGAATGAACTCGGCGCCCAATTTAGGAAAAGTGAACAGGCTGAGGAGCACCAGTGACAGTGCCACTATCACGGTCTGCAATTTATGAGACATGACTAAATCAAGCGCCTTGCCGTACCAGATCTTTGCCAGAGCCACAATCAAGGTATCCTTCCCATCCGTGTCCTGGCTCATGATTACGGTCAGAGCAGCGGGAACATAAGTCAACGACAGAATCAAAGATCCACTCAGTGCGAATACAATTGTCATCGCCATCGGCTTGAACATCTTTCCCTCAACACCGGAAAGGCTGAGAATGGGAAGGTAGACGATCGTGATGATCATGACTGCGAACACAACCGGCCGGCCGACTTCCAGGCAAGACTTCAGAATCAGCCTCTGCTTGTCGGACTCAGATGATACCGACCGAGAGCTCCCCAGCCGACGGACTGTGTTTTCAACCATAACCACCGCTCCGTCCACAATCAATCCGAAGTCGATGGCGCCCAAGCTCATCAAGTTTCCGGATATGCCGAACGCCACCATGCACAGTGCGGCAAAAAGCATGGAGAGTGGTATCACGCTTGCTACCAGGAGAGTGCCTCGCCAATTGCCGAGGAGTAAAAACAGTACCACGACAACGAGCAACGCGCCTTCAAGGAGATTCGTTTTGATTGTCTTTATCGTCCTGTTGACCAGGTCAGAACGGTCATAAAACGGCACTAGTTTGACGTCGGCAGGTAGTGACTTTTGCACTTGCTCGATGCGCGTTTTAGTTTGCTCGACGACCGTGCGAGAGTTCTCCCCTTTGATCATCATGACGATTCCAGCGACAATCTCGCCCTTGCCGTCAGCCGTGACAGCGCCCTGCCGCACTTCGTTGCCGGTCACGACTTGACCGAGATTGCGCACCAATATCGGCACACCTTCCTTTCCCGCCTTCACCACAATACTTTCAATTTCAGAGGCGCTGCGAGCCAGACCTATGCCGCGCAATATATACTGCTCGCCTTCATGCTCGATGTAAGCACCGCCTACGTTCTCATTGTTTCGAACGACGGCGTCGAGCACATCTCGTAACGTCAAACCATAGGATTGCAATAGTTGCGGATCCAATCGCACTTGATATTGTCTTTTCTGGCCTCCGTAACTGTTCACCTCTGCCACTCCGGAAACACCCATGAGCTGCCGCCTTACAATCCAGTCCTGAACGGCACGCAGCTTCTGCGATTGCGCTTCTTGCTCATGCACAGTCTTGGCTGGCGCCTCCGATCTGGCGCTCAATTCATACTGATAAATCTCACCCAATCCGGTCGAGATCGGACCCATCGTCGGCTCGCCTATGGTGGCGGGAATCTGCGCTCGGATCTGAGACAATCGCTCGAGCACCAGTTGCCGGGCAAAATATGTGTCGGTATCATCTTGAAACACTACCGTGACGCACGATAATCCAAACTTGGATACAGAGCGCACTTCGCTTACTCTCGGGATGCCGCTCATGCTTACTTCAATAGGAAATGTAATCTGCCTTTCCACCTCGAGCGGTGCCAGAGATGGAGCAGAAGTTAAAATCTGCACCTGAACATTAGTAATGTCGGGAACGGCGTCAATAGGCAACCTTTGAAACGCGCAAAATCCAGCCAGGCATAAAACAGGCACCATCAGCAGTACCAGGAATCTTTGGGTCACGGAAAATCTGATGATAGCTTCAATCACTATCGTGCATTTGCTCCCTCAGCAGCTTCGATTTGAGCAGAAAGACACCCTGGCTGACTACGCTCTCCTGACCCGTCAGACCTTTTGTCACGGCCACCATGTCGCCGTTTGCAACTCCTATGTCTATTTCTCTGACTCGATATTTGCCTTTGCTCTCTTCGAGAAAGACAATGCTTTTACCGTCGATGTGCTCGACCGCGCTTTCCGGTATCATCAAAGCCGGCTCGCGGCGCGCGGACTGAAAGATGATCTGAGCATAAGACCCGCACTTGATTTTCCCGTCCTGATTGTTGATGATCACGCGCACTCTTCCGGTGCGAGTGTCCTCGTTCAATCGAGGGTCGATGTAGCTCACCTGTCCAAGCATTGTTCGTTCGTCCACCCTGACGCTCGCCGGCATACCGACACGAATGGCGTCCATCTTCGCCTCAGGAACGCTTGCAATCACCCAAACAGTGGCGGTATTGGCGATTGTCAAAATCGGCTTGCCGGCTTCAAAGCCGGAGCCGGGATTGACGAATCGCTCAATGACGGTGCCCGACATCGGCGCCCGCAGATTGAGTGTAGCGATATCGTGCTCGGCATGGAGCCCGTCCTCGCTGGACAATTGGACGTCGAAAGCTTTCAATGAGTCACGAATGTGCTCCTCTTCCGTTTTAGCTGTGCTGAGCCCCGCGCGCGCCTCTGCAACCTCCTTGTTGAGCGTCACATCTTTGCTGAAGTTCAAATCCGCTACGGCCTTTTCATATTTCACTTGCGCGGCAATAAGATCTTTGCGCGCACTCAAACCTTCATCTACAAGTCTCTTAATCCGCCTGAGGTCGGCATCGGCCTCTTCCAGTGACGCCTGCGCTTTGATGATTCCAACTCGATTGGCTGACTGTTGAACGCGTTCGAGAGTCAGAGCAGCAAGCTGCCGTCGCGTCCTCGCTTCGTGCAACTTACCATGCAGCTCGGCGATCTGCGGGCTCTCAGCGCTGACAAGAACCTCACCTTTTTTAACCGTGTCACCAAGAGCGACAAAAATTTCCGACACGCGTCCGGCCACCAGTGGTGTAATCTGCTGCAGCTGCTCGGAATTAGGCTCCACGACAGCCGGCACGACTATGTTGCTGGTGGTCGAGGAATGCATCACCGATGCCGTACGCACATTACCATTGCTCAGCTCAAGGGGTGTAAGAATAATCTGAGATCGATCCGAGCGGACCAGCGTCAGTCTCCGGTGCGTTGCCGCTCTGCCCGACCGGCTGCTGCAGGTGCCTCCAGAGCAACATAGTGGCAGAGCAGGCAGCGATAACGATGGAGATCGTAATTATCCAGCTCTTTGAAAACCAAGCTATTGTGTGCGACGATTGTCGGGTATCTATTCTGTTAGGTGCTTGCACAGTACACGCCTTCTAAACCAAAAGGGCACGTAAAGCCGGCGACGGCAGTCGCTGCAAGCGCGGCCCGGATGAGCACGCGCGAGCGCCCCTGAATCAATTCAGCTGAATCTGGTTAAGAGACACAGGTGTTGGCCGCACCAAATACGGTGGCGCACGCTCACCATTATTGCTTGCTAACGAAATCTTCGGAACGCTCGACGACACAGGACCATCCCATAAAGGTGCCCTGACGATGAGATAATGACTGAGAGTCAGCCGGGTAAGGTTCGTGCTCAACATATACGAGGGAGTATGTGTCACACAGCATGTCTCTGAATGTCCGCAATCTTTGCAAACATCTTGCGCATCAATGCAATCGACGCTTCTGGTGCCATCACCCTG
>JAJPJO010000334.1 GCA_021324135.1 Pseudomonadota bacterium | reverse complement strand
GTCTTACAGTTCAACTTCCAGTTGGAGAGGCACCGGAAAATTTTACCGTGACGGTTACGCGTGATCCGATGCGCGGCATTGTACATTGGATGCTCTATCGCGGCGAAGGATCCGAGTCTTCACTGGAATGGGAACAGCTCACCGCTGATGTTAACTGGGTTTTCAACTTAATCGAAGTTGCCATGCCGACAATGACGCGCAAGCGAACATTGGACGAGGGAGCGGCCGCTCCTGCCGCTCCGGCCCAAGACGTAACCTCGAAAATGGCGATTGCTTCGGCGCAAACCCCGGCCGATCTGGAAGGCGACTTGCTGAACATGGCGATCCCGAACCTGATTCAATCGATTAATATGAATGCCCTTACCGGGCGGCTCGAGCTCAAACACGACGCGGAGACGGCCGTCATGTTTTTCGACGCCGGCAACCCGGTGCACTGCACCACATATAGTGGCGAGGGTGAGGCCGCGCTTCTCGAGCTTTTATCATGGGTACAGGGCAAGTTCCGTTTTTTCAGAGAAGATGCCAGGCAAAAACGCACAATTGCCAAGCCGCTCCATCACTTGCTCATGGCCGGAGCGGCGCTTCAGGATCAGATTACGGCGTTGAAGGACAGGAACATCAGCCTTGACAGCTTCCTGCTCAAGAAGCACGCCAACCTGGATCCAATAGAGTTCAACAAAATCATCGAGGAGGGAACGGGCTGTGACGAGGAGAAGCAGAGACAGTTCTACCAGCTCATCGACGGGCGAACGCCGATTCTGGAAATTCTCAGGCAGCTGCCCATGCCTAAAGCCGAATGGGTTCCAATCGTTTTCAATATGGTCACACTCGGTCTTTGCTCATGGAAAAACGCTTCGGAAGTGGAAGGCACCATCTCGCCCGTCAACTGGCAAGAGGTAGCTAACGTCGCCGCCTCCCTGAGCCGCCCCGATACGCACATTTTCACTAAATCCGCCTACCTATTTTTTCTGGCGCTGGAATTCAATCGCTACCGCAGATTCAAGCATCCATTTTCGACAGTGGTCATGAACATCGGCATAAAGGCAGCCCAGGACCGCATTTTTCCACTGCATCCCGAGGCGATGACGATGCTCTCCGGTCACATCAAGAAGCTGGCGCGCGACACGGATTTGCTCTTTCATTTCGGCGATCACGGGCTGGCCTTCATTCTTCCCAATACGGATCTCGCTACTGCGAAGAGCTTCGCCTCCTACCTGACTGAAATTCTGAAATCGACGCCGCTCGTGCTCAACGGCGCCACATATCCGGTGGTGGCATCAATCAGCGCCGCATCCATCCCCGAGTCCTGCGAGTCGATTGAAAATCTCCTCACACTGGCGCAGCCGAAACCGTTTTAACTCAATCCGCCAGGACGAAATTGGCTTCTTTTACATCTCTGCTGTTCGGACCTATGAAGAGATCGAACCGCCCGGGCTCCGCCACCAATTGCAAGTCGGAGTTGTAGAACTTCAAATCGTCCACTGCCAATTTGAATTCGACCAGCTTCGACTCGCCGGCCTTCAATTCAATTTTTTTGAAGGCCTTGAGCTCTTTCACCGGTCGAGTAATGCTGCCGACCACGTCTCGGATATACAATTGCACGGTCTCGCTGCCGTCGCGGTTGCCTGTGTTCGTGACCCGTACCGAAGCGGTGAGCTCTTCGCCCGGCTTGATGACGCGCTTGTCGAGGGTGAGATCGCCAAACTTGAAAGTCGTGTAACTGAGCCCGTAACCGAAGGGATAGAGGGGCTCATTGGAAACATCCAGATAGCGCGAACGGTACTTCTCATCAGTATTTCCGAGCGGCCGACCGGTGTTTTTGTGATTGTAATATATGGGGATCTGGCCAAGATTACGCGGGAAGGTCATGCTCAACTTTCCCGTCGGCACTGCCTCTCCAAAGAGGAGATCGCGAATAGCCGCACCGGCCATGGTACCACCGTACCAGGTCTCCAGGATGGCATCCAGGTTTTCGTCCTCCCAGCTCAAATTCAGGGGGCGCCCGTTCATCAGGACGAGAACGATTGGCTTTCCTGTTTTCTTCAAAGCCTTCAGAAGCTCTACTTGATTGCCGAATAGATCAATCGAGCTTCGACTGGCCGCCTCGCCGGTCATGCAGAACGGCTCACCGAGCACGACGACAACCTGATCGGCGCGTCTTGCCGTTCGTACGGCTTCATCCACGAGCTGTTTGGGAGTTCTAGCATCGGGCACGATCTGTGCATCTTCGCGGTTCACTCGCTTGAGTAACACCGGATCATCGATTAAATTGCATCCTTTGGCGAAGAGAAACTTGCCCGCACCATATTTGGTATCAATAGCCTCGAAAAGACTCTGCGCCTTTTTCCAGTCCCCGGCGCCGCTCCAGTTGCCGATCAAGTTCCGCTTGTCTTTGACCAGCGGTCCGATGAAGGCAATCTTCTTACTGGCATTGAGCGGCAGAATGCCGTTTTCATTCTTGAGCAGCACCATGCTCTTGATCGCCGCTTCCTTGCTCAGCTCTAACTTGTCGGCGCTCATCAGCTCCCGCTTGCAGCGCTCATCACTGAGACCGCGGTAGGGATCCTTGAACAGACCGAGTTTGTACTTCGCTTGCAGAACCCGGCGGCAAGCGGCATCCACTTCCGATTGAGGAACTCTGCCGGACTTGACCAGGCGGGCGGCGTGATTGAGAAAAATCTCGCCGACCATATCCATATCGACTCCGGCAGCCAGAGCCAATTCACAGACCTTCGCATCATCGCCCACGCCATGGGCGATCATTTCGTTGATCCCCGTATAATCGGTGGTTATAAAGCCTTTGAAGCCCCACTGCTTGCGGAGCAGATCATCGAGCAGCCATTTATTTGCTGTGGCAGGAACGCCGTTTATCTCATTGAATGATGACATCACCGAGCCGACACCGGCGTCGACCGCTGCCTTGTATGGTGGCAGATACTCGTTGTACATGCGCACACGGCTCATGTCGACCGTGTTGTAGTCGCGCCCGGCCTCAGCTGCTCCGTAAAGCGCGAAGTGTTTCACACAGGCCATGACGTTTTCCACATTAGCCAGATCATCGCCCTGATAACCGCGCACCATCGCCTTCGCTATTTGGGCGCCAAGAAAGGCGTCTTCGCCCGAGCCCTCACTGACCCGGCCCCAGCGCGGGTCTCGCGTGATGTCGACCATCGGCGAGAACGTCCAGTGCAGACCATCAGCGCTTGCCTCGCGGGCAGCCGCCCGGGCGGTTCGTTCCACCAGAGCCGGATCCCACGAACATGAGAGAGCCAGAGGGATGGGAAAGATGGTGCGATGGCCGTGAATGACGTCGTAGCCGAAGATGAGCGGAATTTTGAGTCGGGTTTTTTCGACCGCTATCCTCTGCAGCTTGCGCACCGCATCGGGCGAATAAGTGTTGAAAACGCCGCCGACCAGCCCGCGCTCCAGCTTTTCGTCAACGCCCTGACTGATGATCGGTCCGGTGACGTCAAAGCCCACGGAGGGCAAATTCATCTGACCAATCTTCTCCTCAAGAGTCATGCGGCTCATCAAGTCATCGATGAACCCGTCCATGCCTCGCTCGGACAGCGATACCGGACTGCCAAGGCTGGCGCTCTCTGCGGCACTGGCCGCCCCGGATGCGCCGGCGCCGGCACTGACGCTGCGCGCCAGGTTGCCGGTTGGCGAAGCCATAGCGCTCAATTGTCCGGGTGCCTGGCTGAGCATCAATGCAGCTAGAGAGAAACACTGAAAAACGCGTCGTCTAATTTTCATTGGCCCAATTCTCTTCTTGAATGCAAAGAACGAATCCCCGCCCCCTCCGGGGCAAGTTCGGCAGATCATACCACCACGAAGCGCTTGGAATGCCGCCTAGCGCTATCTGCGCTATTGCCCGCCCATCTCAGTTCTGAGAGCTATTGCCGGTCAGTCAACTGCACTAGTCGCTCCTCATGAGCTAACTCAGCTAACTGCTCGTTGTCTTGATCAGTGATGTTTTTACGAAAAAATCGAGGTTAGCCGATGCGTGATTTACGCACCAGCTAAACATCCTGAATTGCTCTGCTCATCGCCATATCTATAGGCTGAGCGTATCCATCTATAGTCAAGCCACGAGTCAAAAAATAAGCTCAGTCAAAAGTTCTTGAACATCATCTACAGCCTGCGTCTCACCCTCCCGTGGAGGGAGAGAGGAGCATTGCTTGCGGGCTGTTGTCCAAACTCATTCCCGGCATTTGCCGAGAAAGGAGCAACTACCTGCAAGGCGGCGGCTTTCAGCAGCTGGGGAAACCAGCTCTGACACCCGCGCCGGCAGGTCAACCCTCAATCGAATCAGCACCACAGGCGGTGTGGCCTGCGGTGCCCTTCTTTTGCAAAAATTAGGAGGTCCATATGCGCGTACTCCACGTTGGTGAAAGCGTGCGCGGCGGTGTCGCCACGTATCTCCGCTCGATCGTTCCGGCACAGGTCGAGCGCTATGGTGAAGAGGAGGTCTTCGGTCTCATCCCCGAGCGCTTCCACGACGATGTGTCCGGCATCTTCCCGACCCTGCTCGCCGCGAGCTGGAGCGGCCGCAAACCGCTCAGCCTGCTCAAGTACTTCCTCTGTGTGCACAAGGCGATCCGCGCCGTCAGGCCCGACATCGTCAACGCGCATGGAACCTTCGCCGCGCTCTTCGTCCGCCTCGCCATGCTCTTCTGGCTGGGCAAACGCCCGAAGGTCGTCTACGTCAGCCACGGCTGGGCGTTCACTCAGGAGGTGTCGAAGCACGAGCGCCTTGCCTACGCCCTGATCGAACGCCTTCTCCTGCCGCTCACCGACGGTGTCGTTCACATCTCACACGACCAGATGCAAGCCGCGCACGCCAACGGCGTCAGGCCGCGCCTGGAGACGATGATTTACAACGGCATGCCGGAGCTGCGCGGGGAAATCGTACCGAAGCCGGCGGACGGTACCCTCAAGGTGCTGTTCGTGGGACGTCTGGACCGCCAGAAGGGTATCGGCGTCCTGCTGGAAGCCCTGCAACACGTGCAACGCCAGGACATCGCCGTCAAGATCGCAGGTGATGCGGTCCGCGGCGACGAGCCCTTGCAAGTGCCCGAGCAGGTCAAAGGCAGGGTGCAGATGCTCGGCTGGTGCAACCAGACCAGACTGAGGGAGCTCTACGGTGAGGCGGACGTGTTCGTCATGCCGTCGCGCTGGGAGGGCTTCGGTCTTGTGGCTCTGGAAGCCATGCGCCAGAAAACCGCGGTGTTCGCGAGCAACCGCGGCGCTCTGCCGGAGATCGTCGTGCCGGGCGTCACCGGCCGCATCTTCGATGTCACTCAACCTCTGGAGCTGGCGAAGCTTATCGACAGCGCCAGTCAGGCGGAGTTGCATGCCATGGGCGAGAACGGCTACAGGCGCTTCGAAGAGCTGTTCACTGCCGACAAGTGCGCTCGCTCCTTGATGGACTTCTACAGCGTCTGCCTCAACGCCGGAGCCATGAGAACCCAAACCGCTGGGGTCTGAGGAGTTCATCAGCAAGGGCGCTCGAAAACGTTGATGCCCTGCAAGGTATGAAAAATGGGATTTTCATACCTGCAGGGTATCAGCCACTTACGAGCGCCTTTTTCCAAGGAGGCGTCCTACTACTTCATCACGGAGGTATTCTACTACTTTATCAAGTATCTGATTGGTTTGCGGACATTTTCTGCACCCCTGACCTCATTTGCGAGTAAAACTTGGCTTTGGGATGAAACGGAAAGGTCAAAACGGTTATTGACAAGCCTTTGATATACTCTACTACATCAAAATCACTGCTTTTTGATGTCGTAGAATATATCAGCTACACGGATTCGCCGCCTGGAAATCCCTTTCCAGTGTCACAGCGAGTGTCACTTTGCTGCTTCTATTTCAATGCTAAAGTTTAGAGCTTGTGTAGAGGGACTCAAAGGTAATCTAATGCCTGCAGAACAATCGAAAACAGCCGAAGACCTCGCTCGTTTGGATACCGAGCAGCGCAACCCGCGAACAATGGAATTGGACACGTTGCCCACGGCGCTGATGGTGAAGGTCCTTCACGATGAAAACCACACCGTTCCACAAGCGGTGGATGCCGCTCTTGATGAGTTGGCACGTCTGGTTGATATCGCGGCCGAGCGTTTACATAAGGGTGGTCGTCTTATATACATCGGCGCCGGCACCAGTGGTCGCCTTGGGATTCTCGATGCCAGCGAATGTCCGCCCACTTTCGGAGTGACACCAGATACGGTGCAAGGAATTATAGCCGGAGGCGATGTGGCGCTGCGCTCATCGATAGAAGGTGCAGAGGATGACCAATCCCGCGGAGAGGCGGATTTGGCAAGCAAGAACATTACTACAGATGACGTCGTGGTCGGCATTGCCGCCAGCGGTAGAACACCCTATGTGATCGGTGCTTTGAAATATGCCCGATCAAAGGGCGCCGCTACAGCCGCGATCGTCAATACATCCGGCTCGGCGCTCTCGAAAGTTGCCGACGTCACCTTAGCGGCTGTTACAGGTCCGGAGCCGATAACCGGCTCGACGCGCATGAAGGCCGGCACGGCGCAGAAACTACTGCTCAATCTGCTGAGCACCGGCGTTATGATCAAACTGGGCAAAGTCTTCGGAAATCTGATGGTCGACGTTAAGGCGACCAACATCAAGTTGCGAGATCGGGCTGTTAGAATCACACAGCAAGCCACCGGTGCATCCGCCGAAGAGTGCAGCCAGGCGCTCGATCAAGCCGGCTGGCACGCCAAAACTGCCATAGTCATGATCCTGTTGCAGATACCAGCCAAACAAGCTAGCCAGCTTCTAGAAAAATCACGTGGTCACATCCGATCGGTACTGCCCGCCATAGCTCAGGGCAGCGAGCAATGCAATGAGTGATGGAAACGTTTGATTTCTGGCTCGCTGGTTCGCCGCCTTTTCCTACAGGATATAATACTATAGTTTTAAGTAGATCGAGACAGAAGAGCGAAGGGCGGCCCGCGCCGCAACATCCTTCGCCACGGGTCAACCGTTAGCCTCACGACTTTTGCTCCTCGTCCAACTTGGCGCGCTCCTCAGCGCTCAAGGGAACGATGCGCCTGGGAACCTTGGCGAGCGAGTACCCGCCGTAGTTCTTCTTCAGGCTACCCGGCTTGCTGATGACCTCCTTCACCGTGAAGGTGATGAAGTCACCGCCAACCGCCTGGCTGCACCGAACGCAGAGCTGGGTCTCCGGCAGCACCTCCAAGCGCTCCGGCGGTATGGCCTTCCCGCAGCGAACGCAGTTCTTCATAGGGCCTCCTCCCTGTGTTAGAAACCAAGTTAGTTGCACAGCCTCGATACAACCAGCAGATGCGTGCTCCGTCGCAGCTGCAGTACTCCTGGTGGGATTTGAACCCACGACCTCCACCTTCGCAGGGTGGCGCTCTATCCGGGCTGAGCTACAGGAGAGTAATCCCGGTGGGATTCGAACCCACAACCTCTGGCTTCGGAGACCAGCGCTCTGTCCGAGTTGAGCTACGGGATTATAGTGGTTCGTCACGACCTGGCCGGGAGTCGAACCCGCACCGCTTGTGATACCGGTCGTGGCTTGCAAGGTCATGACGAACCAGGCCCCTTCCCTAGTCGAGTTGCCTAAACGGCGACGGTCGGATTGTCCGCCTGCTCGGAGCCGTCGGGGTCGCCGGCGCTGGACAGGAACTCCTGGATCTCGTCGCGGGTCATCCTGGCGCGCACGGCGCGGCAGTGCAGGACCTCGCTGGAGCGGTCGGAGCCCTGCCCCTCGCGGCTCTTCTCGAAGCCGCCCTTGCGCCCCTTGAAGCGGACCATCTTGCCGTTCCTCTCGACGAACTTCATGAGTCGATTCCTGGACGCAGGTGATCAGCGCTTGTTGGTTGCGTCAGTCCAGCAAGCGTTCGAACCAGATCTGGGACCGATACGGCACCTTCCGATATGCCGAGTAACTCCGGTGGGATTCGAACCCACGACCTCTACCTTCGCAGGGTAGCGCTCTATCCGGGCTGAGCTACGGAGTTATGAGGAGCGAGTATTCCTGGTGGGATTCGAACCCACGACCTCCACCTTCGCAGGGTGGCGCTCTATCCAGTCTGAGCTACAGGAATATGTGAGTAGTCCCGGTGGGATTTGAACCCACGACCTCTACCTTCGGAGGGTAGCGCTCTATCCGGGCTGAGCTACGGGACCATTCCTTATAAGTGACCCTGGTGGGATTCGAACCCACGACCTCCACCTTCGCAGAGTGGCGCTCTATCCGGGCTGAGCTACAGGGTCATTGTGCGAGTAACTCCGGTGGGATTCGAACCCACGACCTCTACCTTCGCAGGGTAGCGCTCTATC
>JAJPJO010000337.1 GCA_021324135.1 Pseudomonadota bacterium | reverse complement strand
CAGGCCATTTGCGTGGAGCGCTTTCTCCTGATTCTCACAAGCGATAACATGCTGCTCCGCCTCGACATCGCGGCAATCGAAGGAATCACACTCGAGGATGAAGCGCTCGCTTCCGAGCTGCAGCAGCAATTGGAGTTGCTTTTTCTGTCAGTAAAGAAAAAGGACCGCAAGCTGCTCAAGATTGATATCGCCGATGGTGGCGAGCAAGATTTGTTCGTCGCCTATTCGATTGCTTGCCCGATCTGGAAAACCAGTTATCGTCTGGTGTTCGACAAAGACGAGCGCTTGATGCTCCAGGGCGTCGCCATTGTAGACAATGTCCAGGAAGAAGATTGGTCGAGCGTGGAGATGGTCCTGGTCTCCTCTTCTCCGGTTTCATTCATACAGCCGCTTTATGAGCCGATCAAACCGAGCCGTCGAACGATAGAGGGGCAAGGCGCGCAATCCAGCGGTCCTTTTGTTGCCGAGCGTGCCCGTAAAATGAAGGCCGCACCCGGGGCAGGTGGTCGCGATCTATACTTTGATGAGCCCATGCAGACATCCGCTCAAAGCGTTATGGCTATGGCCCCGGCACAACCAGGCGCGCCGGCGCCGGTAAACGCTCCGGTCAGCACCGGCGCCTTCCGGCGATTCGACATGGCGGGCGCCATGAGTGAGCCGGCCAATATAGAGACGGCCGAGCGCGGTGAAAATTTTGAGTATCACATCAACGGCCGGGTATCGATACCGCGCAACAGCTCCGCTCTGATTCCTGTCGTTCAGCAATTCGTCGAAGGCGAGAGAATTTCGCTCTATCAAGAGACGCGCAATGCCGAATTTCCTTACGCCACCGTCAAGTTGAGGAACAACACCGGACTGACACTGGAGGCGGGACCGGTCACGGTCATGGAAGATGAGAGCTATGCAGGCGAGGCATTGCTCGACGTCGTGAAGCCCGATGATTCCCGATTTCTGCCCTATGCCCTCGATCAGTCGGTGCAGGTTGTCGTTAGAAACGATTTCAAGCAAAAGCCGTTTTGGCGCGTCCAAGTCCATGACGCATTGTTGTACTTCTATCACAAGGAACTGACACAGAAAACGTACAGCATAGAGAACATGGCGAATAAGAAAAAGATTGTCTATGTCGAGCATCCGGCGCGCGACGAGTGGAAGCTCGTTGCTCCGGGCGAGGCCAACGGAGACAAGAATTCTGCCGCCTTCGAGAAGCCGGAGGAAACGACGAAGAGCTTCTATCGCTTTCGCATCGAGCTGGAAGGAAAGAGCGATCATGAGCTGGTTGTCACGGAAGAGAAGGTAGTGACAACCCAATACTATCTTCTCACTGAAGCAAGCCCTGGTGATGCGTATGTGCAAGCCTTATTCAATCAAAACTATTCCAACAAGAAGTTTCTCGAATTTCTCAAGCAAGTGCAGGCGATACGAGGCGAGCTTTTTGATTTGAACGGGCAGTTGCGATCGTTGGGCGACCTTGTTGTTCAGCATGAGAGCGAGCAGAAGCGGGCTCGAGAGAACGTCAAGACGCTTGGTGCCGGAGCTGAGCGTTTCCGCCAGGCAATCGAAGAGTCGGAAGACAAAATCATTGCCACGCAAAAACAGATGCAGATTGTCAAAGAGAAAATCAATGCCAAACAAGAGCAATTGAGGCAAGCATTGACTGTGCGAATAGAGGCCGATGTGCTTGAAACATCCGCTTAGGGTTTTTTGAGATCATGCTTTTCCAGGAATTCTTTCTTAAAATCGGTGGCTCTCTCTGCTCGGTCATCAGATCCATACCGCAACTCAATCTTTCTATTAGCTGCCATCTTCTTGAGACCTTCGACGGTTAAGCCAGGACAACCGATTAAGACAAGTTGCTTCAAGCCAGGAATGGAACAAATCTTTTTTAAGCTTTTGTCGGAAATGAGATTGCCGCTCAGCGATATTTCAGGAGCTCTCAGGCTTTGCAACTCGTCGATCTGATCGTCAGTGATCTTGCAGTGAGCTAGTTCGAGCCGTTTTAGTTTCCTCAACGATCCCAGAGCTTTACCAAAACCGGGAGTCAGTTGCGAAGACTCAATAGAAATATACGACAGCGCAGGCAACGCCCGCAGCTCGGCAAGACCAGGACCGTCGACATTTTCGCAGGCTTTTATTTTAAGTGTGGTGAGCTTATTAATCTTGGCGAGTGCACTAAAGCATTCCCTTGATAGATCTTTTTTCTCACCCAGAGTGAGAAAGTGCAATTCATGAATATTATGAAGTTCGTCAAGCCCAGCCAAACTTATATCCGTATTGTCTAGATCCACATAATCCAGGGATGGAAATTGTGCGAGCACGTGCAAACAAGATTGATCAACATTACAGTCGGACAGGTCAATGCCGATTATATTCTTCATTGTCGCGTAATGGGCTAAGATGGCTGGCGTAACTCTCGAATGAGCGAGGTTGAGGAGCATTGTGTCTTGAACGCCCATGGGTTTCAAAAACCTTTTCGGGTCCATCGGCTCATCGCTATCAGAATATCCGGCCTCAATGTTCGCACCCGCTGCTTCTATGCGTTTGTCACCGACTAGAGT
>JAJPJO010000148.1 GCA_021324135.1 Pseudomonadota bacterium | reverse complement strand
CCGGCCAGCTGGGAACTGGCCAAAGGACTGGTAGCGGCGGGGCATCAGGTGCTGGTGCTCAGCCTGTCGAGCGATGACTCCGATCGCGAAGGGGCTTATTCAGTTAATGGAATAAACGTTTACAAAGTGCGAATGAGGAACCCGGGGCTGAATGTGCTCAGTTCGCATCCTAAATTGAGGCAGTTTGGCTGGTGGGTTTCACGCATCGATCAACTTTACTCCGGAGCTCATGATGCGCTCATCGAGTTTGAGCCGGATATTCTGGAATCACAGGATTTCTGCGGGCTGGGACTGCCATTTCTTGCCGAAGCTCGTTATCCTGCCGTTGTGCGATGCTATGGTCCGGCTTCGATTCTGCAAAGAGAGGGCCATTATCGAGGGTATGAAGCGGCTGAGATCAGCCTGCTTGAGGCTTTTGAATTTGCTTCGATTCAGCTTGCCGATCGATTAATCGCCATTTGCTCGGATATTGTTGCGCGGCTCTCACATCTGACTGCACGCCCGGCAGAAGACTTCAGCGTCATCCGCACCCCCTTTTCTTGCGGCGAGCAGCACAAAGGCGATTATCGTCTTGGAGATAAAATTCGCCTCGTTTCGTGGGGAACGATCATCGGCTTGAAGGGATCGGACATAATCATTGAAGGTCTCCCGGCCATCGCCGAGAGGTTTCCGAATTTAGAGGTTGTGCTGGCCGGTCTTCATGGTACTGAACTTGGTGCCACTCGTCCATATACGGACTTCCTGAAGGATCGCTTGAGGGCGCAAGGGCTCGAACAAAATGTTACTTTCCCGGGCGTCCTCAGCCGTTCCGACATCATTGAGTTGGCGCTCAGGTCTGATGTCGCCGTATTCGCTTCTCGATCTGAAACAGCCAGCTATACATGCATCGAGGCCATGTCTTACGGCATGCCTGTCGTGGCTAGCCGAGTCGGTGGGCTGCCCGAATACTGTTTCGATGGCGAGACTGGACTTTTGTTTCAATCGGAGAATGTGAGCGAATTCTCGGCGAATGTCATCAAACTTCTTCAAAATGAAGATTTGCGCGCTCGCATCGGACGCCAGGCAAGAGCCAGAGTGCAAGACGTCTGCTTGCCAGAAAAGGCCGTGGAGCAATCCATCAAAGTCTACGAATCAGCAATCGAGTCTTACAAACGCTCAGGCGGCCGCTCCAGTGAAGGCATGCGCGTTTTCCTCAACAAGGTGTTCGAGACGGCCGCATCGCCTGGCGAATATTTGCTGACCGCTGATCAGGCCCGGGAGCTTGTTCCAGCGGCAGCACCGCTGAGCGAGCCAGGGACACAAGCTGCTCTTCATGAATCCAGTCCCACCGATTCTCAGGCAGCCTTGAGTTCGATTCGCACCACAAAGCTCGCTTCCGAAATCGTCAGGCGCATGAAAGTCCGATTCTTCTCTGGCAATGGTTTCCATTAACCCTAATGGACGTACACTTGCACTTCACCTTGCATGTAATATTGATCGAGGGCTCGATCCGATCCAATCCACTTATAGTGAGGATCGGGAATTGGTGATTTGCATGTGCCAAGAAGTTTGAAATCCTCTGGGAAGCGCAAGCCGTGTTTCCTGTACGCTTCGGCAAGCCTTGGTGGTGTCCGCCAGGTAACAAGCAAGAACCACTTCCGCTCAGGATGTTGTACCGCGGCAGCAAGGGCTCGATCGCAACGAAGATTTATGGCTGGATCCGGAAAGAACCAGGCCAATTCCGGCGATGTCCCGCCCATGGAGTAGACCACACCAGGCAAGTTATAGAAAGAAAGGATGCAGTCTCCTTTTTGAAAGTTTCCTTTTTGAAGGAGCTCTGTCATGCCGTCCAGGAATTCTCGTGTTGCCTTATCAATGTATACACCTTTCAAAAGCTCCTGTTTGGCAGGCAGAACTTGCTGGTTGAGATCCGAGCGCAGTCCATAAGGCATCTTGATGTAGAAGTCCGGAATCTGGCTCACAGACAGTGAAGCCAACAACAGGCTTGTGATGATTAATGGTGTCCTGGTGCTCGCATGTTTTTCTATAAGCATGCAGCAGAGCCCCAAGAAGATGAACACTGCTCCAAAATAGATGCGAGCATGAAAGAAGAGCGGGTTGCCCGTGCCGAGCGAACAGGCAATAGGCAATGCAGAAAGGACGGACAGAAGCGCGAACTCGTTTGTCACGGACTGCATATCTTGTCTCTTTTGCCAGAGCAGCACCGATGCGCACAATCCAAGTGTCAGCATCAATCCCCAGAATGGGACTGGACTGTTGATCGAGAAGCCAGGGTAGTGAGAACAAAGCACGCAAAGCGCAAGCATGCCGGCTGCAATCAGAGCGGTCCTGAACTGCTGTGACATCCTTTTACTCAGCGCCAAACAGAAGAGACATGCCGGCAGGAGAAACCAACGAAGCTCAAGCGCCGTGTCGATCGCGGACTGCTTATACTGACGCCAAAGAAACGTCAGAGAATGGGGTCCCTGTCCAATCACATCGGCGGTAGCGGACAAGCCGGCGATCCATGATTGAAAATTCTCCAGGAAGGCAAAATGAAGGACTGCACCACATGCAGTACCAACAGAGAATGTCATAAAAGCTTTGCCGCCGGCGCGCGTAGCTAACAGGAATATAAGAAGAAGGATGCCACCGAAGAAGAAGGCGGTAAACTTGACGAACAGCAGCGGCGCGAGAAAAAGTCCGGAGAAAAAGACGAACAGGTTTTTCCGGCGGCTGAACACCCCTGCGATTAACAAACAAGAAAAGGAAGCATAGGCAAAGAAACTGGCCAGCGAGTTGTATGACAAAACTCTAGGAAACGTTCCAAAAACATGGAGATTGCCCAAGAGCGAAAATGGTATGAGCACCAGCGCTACCCTGGCAAAACTCTGTTGTTGTGCTCTGGACCACCAGAGCGACACGGCAGCAGACAGAACAATGGCTGAAATCACCTGGACGATCACATGCCAGATCCTGAGAGAGACCAGCCGGCACAAGACATGTGATGGAGAAAGCGCTAGAGACGGCAGGGCGTGAAGAAAATATCCGAAGCTCGTGATCAATTTATATGATGTAGGGTTTGCATCTACCAGAAGATAGAAAGACTCATCGAGAAAATCGAAGCCTTTGTTCAATCCGATCACAATCATCACCAGCAGGTAGACAATGACTGCAACAGCGAAGAGTGCAGCCAAAATCTCAGCCAGTTTGCTGAATTTTGCAACCCGACCAGTAGTGAGCTGATCTGGAATCGATTGCAACATTATATCAGTAGCCGGTTTGCAAATTGGCATAGTAGTTCACTGATCGAACTGCAGAACCCAAAAACCTCGCCAGTATATCCTTAGTTTCAATGAGCCGGCGCTAAAAATTAAACAATTCATGTAAGCACCATGGCACGTTGGTCATCGCAAGGCAAAAGATCGTCAACCTCACAGCCAAGGAAATCGGCAAAGCGTGCCCGGTGCACCTGGGGATTGTAAATCTCCTGTAGCACCCGTTGCCGCTCCCCCGGATAATCAAGCCAGCCTTCCTGATCTGAGATGTAGTGCTCTAAGGAGCCAATGATTACATCTTCATCTGCTGAATCACAACTGAAGCCGATCGAATATCGATTGAAAAATTTTCCAACCGATAGCTGCGGTCCGTGGTAGAAGACAGGGCAGCCGGCTGATACGTATAATGATATCTTAGTTGGAAACGAGTATGTGGCGCCCAGCATTTCAGTGCGGTTTGGCTTGATCCATAAGGGAACGTAGCCGAGATCGATTTTGGAAAAGATTCGCATCACCTCTTCGCTCGAGACAAACTCGTTGTATTCGATGTTCTCTGCCTTAGTCGGTTCGACCGGCGAGCGATGACCAACGCTGTGCATGCTGATTTTGATCTTCCTTCCGGCCACCTTCCAGTCGACCCGATTAAGGGCCGAAACCAACGCCCCAAGATTCTCCGGGAATTGCATGTAACCTCCGAACCCAATTGTAAAAGTGGCGTTGTCGGCTCGCTTGTTTTCTCGTTCGATGTACTCCTGGATTGGCATATAGAAGGCAAACGACGGAATGCCGAATTGCTCCTGGATGTATGTTTTCATCGAGTCGGATACGACCGCGCATCGATTTGCGCGCTGGAGCAGCTTGTGCAGTTCGAAACCTACAGCCCCCTGCACGACATCGCTGAATCCAAGAATATCCATGAGCAGATCAGGAGGATCGAGGATCATCAGTCCCAAAGGAATTTGAGTCATCTCGCATAAGCGCCTGGTGAGCGCGATTATGAACGGACTCTGAGCAAGTACCCAGAGAAAATCTATTCCCTGCTTTTCGATAAATCCGGCAATACGCTCGGCCTCGTTATTCGCTTTCTTTACGTTATCAGCCCACTGAACAAGGCTTCTCGCCCCCAGTACGTCATCTGCAATTGTGGGTGGTCGGAAGTATTCATCCGGTATATGGGTAACCTGACGATTAATCCAATCCACATCATCTGAAAATTTATTGGGGATATAGATACCAGACAGCAGAGCGTCGCAGTATAGAGAATCAGCGGGGAAATACCTGCACAAGCTGCGCAGGAACATGCCGCCTGCGTAGTCGGCAGATACGGCAGTGGGAGTGATAAGCAGCGTCTTCGGAATCGCCAAATCGCTCACCTCGCGGCATAGCTGAGTGAGGGGTCTGCACCAAGCTTCGCAGGCTCTGCTCTACGGGACCTGGGAAAGTCAACAGTTTTTGTGTAGGGACAGAGAACAATTTTTTTATGCGATCGCCGGATTCTTCTGCAAAGCGCCAGGTGGTCATCTTGCGCCGACATTTGATTGATGTGAGATAAAAGGTCGTTTTTCCTTATGGCAAGCCTGGATACATAGTCGACGCAAACCGGCAATCTGAACATAGCCGGCAGTGAACTGGCAGGTTGCTCATCACGAGATTGACCAGAACAGACATTGGGATTCGATCTTCCATCGGGGAAAATGCCACTCACTCCTACGGCGCCGGTATTTTCACTCTCAGCAAGAAGACCGATCACCGGCTCGAGCCAGCCATCCATCACCACCTGTTCATCCTGCAGGAGAACAATATATTCTCCTTTAGCCACCTCTGTTATTGCCCGGATGGAATGAACATAATCGAGCTTTTCTTCGAACTCGATGCGCCTGAGCGGACCGATCAATTTTCTTAATTGCAAGCGGTGATTCGGGTTGCTGGCATTGTCACAGAGTATCAACTCATACCTTTGACTCGATGTGTAAAGCCAGACACTTTTGATGCTTGCCTGGGCACCATAGCTGTTATTGCGTGTTAGAACTACGATTGATACAACCGGGTTGTCGACGTCATACCATTTTTTCCACAACCCACGCCGGAAGGCGGCAAAGGCCGGCCGATCAGTTATCGCAACCCCCTCCTGCTCAATCAGGCTTTTGACGGCGGCTTCGTTGCAATCAAATGGCAGACCGGGGTCCCAGAGACCATTTAGACAAGCCAGTGCGTTTTGCAAAGCCAAGACTGGATCTTGGGAGCTGAATCGAACAGGGTCAAATAGGGGCCCCGGCTGATAGCCACTCTTTGCTCCGTAGCGTACATAGTGTACAAAAGGATGAAGGTTAGATTCCTGGCACTGCCTGTAGTGGCTGAGATAAAACTCTTGATCAAATAACTCGTTCGGGTTGGCTTTCTGGTTACCGTTTTCCCAGAGGAAATGCGCCAGGGGACTCATTCCGGAGGTCACCGCCTCGGCGCATTCAGACAAATAGTATTTTGGATTGAAGAAAGGATTAGGCGTGCAGTCGGCCCGCTTATGGCCTTCGGTTACATAGTGCACGAGCGGATTAGCGATCTTATCGCCAGCGGCGTGCACCCTGTCGAGATAATATCTCGTATCGAAGACTGGGTGTGGATCTCTGCGTTCACCGGCTCCGCATGTGATATAGTGCACAAGCGGATTTATTTCATCAACCTTGATATCGGCGTTGCTGTCCAGGTAAAAAGCAGTATCAAAAAGTGGATGCGGATTTCTTCGCTCTCTCGCGCCGAAACGCAGGAAGTGCAAGAGAGGATCTAATCCGCAGCGAGCCACATCTGGATATGAGCTGAGGTAGAAAGCAACATCGAACAATGGATGAGTGCTAAGTCTTTTGCCTGCGCCTTCACTCAAGTAATGCAGGAGCGGATTGCTAAGCGAATCTTTTCCTTGCTTTATGGTGCGCAAATAAAATTGGGTATCGAACAACGGATGCGGATCAAGACGCTGAGCCGCACCGTACTGCATGTAATGAAGTAAGGGATTGATTGCTGCGATCGCTTCGGCATTGCCATGCACATAGAATCTTGTATCAAACAGCGGATGTGGGCTCCTTTGCTCCTTGGCTCCGAACTGCAAGAAGTGAACGAGCGGATTCAAATTAGCGCGCCCCACGTCCGGATAAGCATCGAGATAGTAGTAAGAATCAAACAACGGATGAGGATTGAATCCTTTGCCGGCCCCCTCGCTCAAATAGTGTAATAGCGGATTGCAGCAGAGCTCCCCTCCAGCACCCAGCGAACGCAAATAGAACTTGGTGTCAAACAGAGGATGCGGATCTCGTCGCTCAGCCGCGCCGTATAGAATGTAATGAACAAGCGGATTGGTGTGCGGAAGATCGGAATTGGCGCTGAGGTAGAACTTCGAATCGAAAAGCGGATGCGGATTTCTTCCCTCTCGCCAGCCGAAGTGCAAGAAGTGCGAAAGCGGATTCATGCGACTCTGCGCCACATCTGGATAAGTACTGAGGTAATAAGAAGAATCGAATAAAGGATGTGGATTGAGTCCTTTGTATGCGCCATCCTGTAGATAGTGGACCAACGCATTACCCTTAATCTCAGTCGAGGTGGATTGAGAGATGTAAAAGTTCGCGTCAAAGAGCAAATTTGGATCTGCACTCTTTCGACAACCGAGCTTCAGAAAGTGAAGAATGGGCAGCAAAGAAATCAAAGGCGCAATGCGCGACAGGCGAACTTGCGACAGATAGTAAGGAGCATCGAAGATCCCCGATGATGAAATTAGAGCGATTTCGTTTAGTGAACTCAGCATTGGACTCAAGCAGCTAAAGCAATAGGCTCGCACTAACTGCACTGCAGCAGGATAGGCGCCTTACTAATATCTTTTCGCTGGCTTATTGTACCTGGATTGAGCGCCCTCACTACCTTTATGTTTGTTACAGTCCCTCATAAGAAGCCAATCTTGCCGCCCGTGCCGTTTTGATGAATGTGAGCGTCCTAAAAATTGGCTAATCACCAGGCTTGCAGGAAGAGCGACATGAATAATAGTTGAGCATTTCTTCGCCCTAAGGAGCAATTCACGTGATTGTCGTCAGGCTCAAAGGCGGCTTTGGGAATCAGCTATTTCAATACGCGACCGGTCGACGTTTGGCGATCAGGCACGATACGGAACTAAAGCTTGATGCGCGCTTCTTGGCCGACCTGTCGACAGGAGAGCCACGATCAGAATTCATTTTGGACGGCTTTAAGATTAAGGCAACTTTAGCCTCGCCCGAGGAAGTTGAAATCCTTCGCGATCCTGTTGTCGATTCTTATCCGGGTTTCGGCTTTGATAAACAATTGCCTGCTGCAGCCAACAAGCCGTCGCACATCCTGGAGCGTCAATTCAACTTCCAGCCGGACATCTTGCGAGCACGAGACAATTGCTTGCTCGAAGGATATTGGACCAGTGCGAAGTATTTCGCGGATATACGCGAGCTGCTCCGTTTCGAGTTTACTCCCCGCTCGCTCTGCAAGCGATCGATGGAATTGATATCGCAAATGGAGAATCTCGAATCGATAGCCGTTCATGTCGACGGCGGTGATAAATCGCAAAACACGACCATGGGTCTTCTGCCTACCTACTACCAGGATGCGCTCGCCTTCATTCGCAGTAGGAAGCCAGAATCACATTTATTCATCTTCTCCGACGATCCGGAATGGTACCGGGAGAACCTTGGCTCTTGTGAGGTCGCCACGGTAATCAACACTGCTGGGCAAACAGCTCATGAATATGTTTATATGATGAGTCGTTGCAAACACTTTGTTCTAAGCAACAGCACCTTAAGCTGGTGGGCGGCTTGGTTGGCTGACGATGAGAAGATCGTAATTGCTCCCCGGCCATTCTCGCCCGCACGGAGCCTGGATGAATCGGACGTTTATCCCCCGCAGTGGATTACAATACCCTCTGTCGCTCAGGAAGCAGAGGCTTTGAAGCCGCTTTAGTTGTCAGACCGGATTCATAGATATGGCCGAGCGCCTAGACAAAAGCCGGTCGGACCAATAATGTTTACCTCTTGTGAGAGCTGTAGTTTGTGAGATACGTGTGCGTAAGATAGCCAAGACGCTAGCCCTTCAGATTCCAGTCGTCAAAAACTGGTATGCCTCTCTTCAGCAAGAGCGAAGCGAGAGCTCGAGGCGCCTTGAGGAACTTCGAAACGAAAACAGTCGATTGTTGAATGAGAAGGAACGACTTCTTCAGGAAAGGGACGAACTGTCCCAGGACAACAAGCGCTTGCGCACAGATTGCGACACGCTCTCACAAGAAAGAGATATGACGACAGCACTGTATTCACAATCCAATGAATTACTGCAAGCCAAGCAGCGTGAATGTGCCGAGTTAGCTCAGCAACTCGCGTCGACCTACAAAGATTTTGAACAGTCCTATAAGAGAGAAGCGTTGCTCCGACAGCATGTGAATCTTTTGGACATGAACCGCTTGGATCTTCTGAGCGCCCAAACAAATCTTACAGCTAGGATTATGTCGAAAATCGAGCTGCTGCAGTCTTCTGATTTCGAGGTTCGTAAGCTTCTTCTTGCAGCCCAATCAAACCATCGTGGAACTGAAAGGATGCTGCAACTGCACGAGAATTCTTCTTATCTGGATCTCCTCGAGAATGTACTGACGGGCATCATCTCAGAAGATGAGCCAGAGTGCCCGCATGCGCCCACCGGATTTGATCCTGATGTGCGGCTGACCGGCAGAGATTGGCCGAAGACCGCGCTTACGATGATTGGTAAAGCGCGTCTGCGTAACTTCAGGACATTAATCGAAACGGTTATCGATGATGCCATACCTGGTGACATTATAGAAACGGGTGTATGGCGAGGCGGAGCCTGCATATTGGCTCGAGCACTCTTAAAAATGCTGGGCGTAAAGGACCGCACTGTTTGGGTTGCCGATTCCTTTTGCGGACTGCCGGAGCCGAACCCTGTACTATATCCGGCCGACGAAGGTGATTCACATCATGCGGAGAACAAGCTCAATGTCCCCTTAGACGAAGTGAAGCGGAACTTCGAAAGATTCGGGCTGCTCGACTCTCAGGTCGGCTTTCTGGAAGGGTGGTTCAAGGACACACTTCCGTCGGCACCGATCGATAAATTAGCGATCATGCGACTAGATGGCGACATGTACGAATCAACAATGGACGCTTTGTCCGCACTTTACGATCGACTCTCTCCGGGCGGTTTCGTCATCATCGATGATTATTGCCTGCCGAACTGCAAACATGCCGTTTCGTACTTCAGGGAATTACACTCGATTAATGAGCCGCTTTTGGAAATTGACAATGCTGCCGTGTATTGGCGCAAGGAATCGCATGCTTTTGCGCTTGCAATAAAATCACCCTCGGAGGAAGACTAAGCATGCGAATCGCAATGCTATGCAATGCTTTTCCCCATGACCTTTCCAGCGATCCGGTGATGCCGGCACACAGCAATTTGGCGCGAGCTCTGAAAGCGCTGGGTCATGAGGTCATGGTATGCGCTTTTGTCGATCCCTTCAGCGAAGGCGCACTCGACGGCGTCTTTGACGTGGATGGCATTGCCGTCCATCAGATCTCATATAAAGAGCAAGAGCGCTATACGTGGAGTCAGGGATTGAATTTGCCCACTTATACGATCATAGCCAACCAAGCTCATTTGTTCCATAGTCGATACGCGCGCCTGATCGATGACTTCAAGCCTGATGTGATTGATTGCCAGGACTACAACGCGCTGGCATTCTTTTTCGCGGCAGAGCATAAGTATCCTCTAGTTATCCATAGCTATGGCCCGCTTGGTTATTTGATGCGCACAAATCAGATTCCTGGCGCCACCCTGCTGGACACTCAACTTGTGGAGTCGCTGGAATACTCAACAATCGCTTCTGCCGATGCCGTTATTGCATGCTCGAAGGAATTAGCGCAACGTACAAGCACCATATCCGGTGTAGCGCTCGCCGACATCGATATTATTAGAGTGCCGCTGACATTACCCGGTGAAGTACCTCGGCGAAGCGAAAATCGTACAGCTCAATATCCCGAGCTCCTCTACTTTGGAAGAGTAGAGACTCAAAAGGGAATCGACATTCTCGTCGAGAGCTTACCCAGCGTACGAGAGGTTTATCCGGATGTACAGCTCAGCCTTGGCGGCAGGGAAAATCCCGCTGATATCGTCGGAATACGCCAACGCATCAACGAATTGAATCTGGATAAGAATATCAATTTTCTGGGTTACCTCTCGCGCCAGCAGATCAAGCAACGGGTTGTCGATGCCGATCTCTGCGTGTTCCCTTCGCGATACGAAACGGCTGGTTATGCCTGTCTGGAATCAGTATCGTACGGGGGCGCCGCCGTCGCCACCGCAGTTGGTGGCTTGCCCGAGTATCACGAACACGGCAAGTCAGTCTGGCTCGTACAGCCCAATTCGCCCAGCGAGCTAGCGGCGGGCATTTGTCGTGTCATTTCAGATGAGCAGTTGCGCAAAAAACTGAAAGCGGAAGGCAGAGAACATGTGCTCGCGGTGTGCAAACCGGACGAGATTGCCAAACAGACCATTGCCGTGTACCAGAAGGCAGCCGAGAAGTTTGCCTCAGGAGGATCAAGAAATCCGGCTTTTCAAATGCTCACCAAAACGGTGCTGTCCTTAATTGACACCCGGCAGCCTCTGATATCGCGACAATCATCAGCGCCAACGGTGCAAACGATCGACATGATTAGCAACTCAGTCTCCAGCAATCTCTCGAGGGTGTGGAAAGAAGGTTATGATGCCGGAATGGAAGAAGGCTTGAGACGTGGCAGAGGCTCGCTGAGGCAGTTATTGGTTTCAGTCGGACGGAAGTTTTTCAACTAGAACCAATTCTTGATCTTGTCTTTTGCTTTTGAAAGAAATGAGGGAGTGCGCCTGCTGTCGCTCGGATTACCGCTGTCTTGAAGCATCAATCCGATCCTTTGTGCGGCAGTGTCACTCTGGGCCACTGTTGCCAAAAGGTGCTTTGCAAACAAGCGAAATGAAGCTCGGGCTTGCCTTCCTGTCTCAGCATCCAGCCGAAACCTTTCCATAGCATCCCTGTACACTGACAGAGACTCACTGACTATTCGCTCCGGTGAGCAAGTCTTGGCGACATGATCTCTGCCAAGACTGCGCAATTGCCTTCTTAGATCCTCATCTTCCAGCACTCTGATAATACCCTTGGCCAAATCTTCCGGTGACTCCGGATCAACAAACCACAGGGACTTGCCATGCTCGTGATACTCGGGCAATCCGCCCACTCGGGTCGCGAGCGCTACGCCACCATAGCTGATGGCCTCTAAACAGGCGTAGCAGGCCGTCTCATATCGCGATGGAAAAACACAAACCTCTGCTTTTCCAACCTCGGCGCGGATGGTCTCGCGATGCAGATAGCCCCTGAAATCAACGCGATCCGCCAGTCCCAGTTCATGCACGCGGCGTCGCAGGCCCTCTGCATAAGGTTCGCACGCACCGGCTGGAGTGATTTGCTCGCCACCAATCACAAGCCGAACCCCCGAAAACTTGTCGGCAATGCTCGGTATCGAATCAACCAGAAT
>JAJPJO010000419.1 GCA_021324135.1 Pseudomonadota bacterium | reverse complement strand
GGCAGCGCTCGAGGCGTTGCCAAAGGGGCTCGCAGTCATTGGTCGCAATGTGCACCATCGGCGATGCGAGGCTATTGTTCTAACCGAGGACAAAGTCATGAGAAATGTAAGAACGTTTATCACAGCCTTGATTGCAACAGCAATCTTCGGCTTTCCAGCCCACGCCGCGCCGATAAATGATGCGAGGCAAGGACAGAAATGCTTCCGCGGCATCGGCGCGCGTCTCTATATCGCGGACGCGCTGTGGACCAAAGCGGAGCGGGACGATCCAGATCAGGTTACGATCAACAGCCATATCAGACCGCTCAGGATCTCGGAGGTCATTCCCGACAGCCCGGCAACGAAGGCGTCGACAATGCTCGATCGGCGTCGGATCGTCATCAAACGGCCCCTCGCCAGGAACGACATCATCACAGCCGTCGACGGCGTGACGTTGGACGGTTTGACCCTGGAGGCAGCCATCATCCTCCTCGACTTCTCGGGCGAGGACGTGTACCTTCGTGTCATCCGCGACGGCGGTCACATCGGCTTCCAGGCGCACGTCAAGCTGGGCGCTGTCTGCCTCTGAGCACGTCTTGCTTCGGCGGCAGCTCAAGGATGGGGAGCTCTCGGCGGCGAAGGCAGAGAAAAAGAAGAGGGCTGGGACGAACCCAAGGTTTTTCCCGCCCTCCTCCAGGGTGTTGTTTGCAATTCACAAATCCTGAGTTCTTTTCGCCCGCACGCAATTTCTATATTTCTATTGAATACTCACTAGGCGTTTTAGTACGAGCTGGCGATTTAAAATCTAGGGAAGGCCATCCTTTGCAAAGGATTGCGCTGTTTGATTTGCTACTGGTGGACCCTCACCGCGGATGGTGGCCGCGGCGAAGGGCATAAAAACGTGGGATTGAAGGGACGGGCCACTTTGGCATGACCCGTCCACTTGTCGTAGTTTTCGATCGCGCCTTCCGCTAGGCCTGCTGGCGCTGGAGGATGGCGCGAATCTTCGCAATCCGGGCGACGGCTTCAATGTAGAAGATCGTGCCGCCCGCACTTGCGAGCAGGTCTTCCGCCCCCGTGATGTATTGAGCGGCCTTCCCGCCGTCGCCGGCTTCGGCGAATGCTTCAGCCAGATGAAGAAGAATGTTCGCTTTCTGAGCGCCTGGGATAGCGCCGCCGATTGCGGTCAACCCGTCGATAACCGTCTTCTCCGAGTCGGCCAGGTTGGTGGGCCAAGTTGCAATTTGCACTTTAGTGCTCCGTCTTGAGTTACACCTCTTCCTCCTCACCGCCCCGTTGCCTTCTCCAGCCCGCCGTTTGCGATTAAGCAGCCAATAGGACTGCAAGAACGCAAATAAAGCCAAGCTAGGTCATGGCGTTGGAAGTGAAGGAAAATCTCCTGTCAAAAGGTGAGATGGAAGTCCCTCTTGATAACAAAGGTGCCGACACAAAGGCAAGAAAATTCTCGTGATTCAAAATGGCGACTGAATGAAGTCAAAAGCCGTTCTGAACCTGTCTCTCCATTAAAGCCTCGCCAATAAAAGGCATAGCTCGTCTTCATCTTCACGAATCAGTTGTGTTGGCACTCATGAGTGTGAAATAGGCCGCGAAAGAATATGTTTAGCTGTTCATAGTTGTGCCAATTGATGATATTACACACGGTGCCTTGTGTTTGTTCGTTCACCAGGTTGATCGTTCGCAAGATCAATTTCCACTGTCAACTGAATTAAGAGAGGCCGCAGCACATGCATCTAAGTTGATAATGTTCTAGATTATGCTTACGGACGCGTCAGGTTTATGTCTTCTACAAGCGAACCTGTCTCTTTATTGAAACGCTTCTGAGCCACCATTGTGCCTAGAGGACGATGGTCCTGGTCCGGACTGAAGAGAGTCGTCGTCACCAACCTTCCATCGGATCCATCAGGTAGTTCTTTAAAATCGAGGACCGCCATTGCGACTATATTTCCGTTTCCGTCAGTCAAGGCCATACCCGACTTGTTTCCAGGATTCCACAACCCGTCCGAGGCAAGAAGCTGATTGCCACTCGCGTCAGTATATGCGGCGTGAAACAGTCCACCTGCGTTAGACGAATTCAATTCGCTGACCGTTTCGCCTGTATCGCTGGTCAATCTCTTGATGCTTGATGACATATTATGAGTAGCGAAGTCACCAGAGCTAGTCACTTGAGCTAAATACTTATCCGGATCTTTCCCATCCTCTTGTATAGCGACGTCGAATTTTCCATTGAAAGATACTTGACCGGTCTGCCCACCGGTGGCAGCGTCGGCCGGCGCTTTGGCAGCTGTGTCGCCGTGGGGTGAAATCGTTAGATGCTGATGACCGGGCAGAGGTTTTTCTGTATCCAAAAAAAGAAGGAGATCTGCTTCTTCTGCTATTCTCCCGGCCGATGCAGCGTGAAGAAATTCAGGACTTGGTTTTGCGTTATTAGGTACTTCGTTATTCGCCATGGTGAATCTCCTGCGGTAGTGGGTGGTGCAAATTTATCCGTGCACCATCATTGGTGCAATGGTAAGGATACGAAAAACAGGTTTGTCTAGAGCCGAACATTTCCGAAGTGGTACTATTGGCGGTGATCCGCTCAACTCAAACTAGTTTGTAAAATAAACAGAAACGGGAACACTCTGTTGAACAAATCTTTTTTGGTGGGCCACTTTTGAAGTGCCGACGCGATCTCTGTGAGTCGCGAGAGCGTGCCGCAGTAATTAAAACGGCTATTGCATACAACTTTAGTGTCCATATCGCGGCCTTTCCAATATGTGGATGAGCGTGATACTAATTATGGTGGCTTTGTAAAGCGTCTTTGCGGATCTGCGCATTATGGCCTCGGATGATACATAAACTCTCCGAGATTTCGTTGCTTCTCGTCGGTCCTTCTGATTATGGTGATGGCAACAGTATTTCGTAAAAGTGAAGAATCAGTCCAAGCCAAACAAAGGGAGTCGCCAAAATGACCTTGAACATCAAAGACGCGCAATGGGCGTCCTTATCGATCAACGCAGGGAGGTGCAAAATGTGTCAGCACACAGGAGATGCAGTAAAGAAAATCATGGCCGATGAGTTTTTCATCGCTGAGGAACACAGCCATGATGACTCCAAGCTCATCGATTCTCTCGGACCCGATGAGGAGGATTTCTATGAGTCCTTGCTTGCCGTCGAAGCCAGATTTGGGTTCGAATTTTCCGACGACGAAATGGAGAACGCCCAGTCCATGACCTTTGGACAGCTGGTCGACATCATCGCAAGCAAAGCGCCGGCGACCATCTGCTCGCCATAGTCCTCATTACGACATCCGGCTTGGGCGCGTCGCGAGCCGCGGATCCAAAATACGGAAACCAACCGAAGGCCAAAATAAGAGCACGGCAGAACTATTCTGCCGCGCTCTTTTCCCATGAGAGGAGACGTTCCATGAGGCTAGTCATCTTGAGTGACACTCATAAGTGGGCGCTTACGAACGTTCCCGATGGAGATGTTCTCATCCACTGCGGGGACTTCACGTCGCGATTTTGCGAGGACGAAGACGGACGCTATCGACGCACGAGTGAGTCGGATCACGTGATGCAGGTCGAAGCCTTCAACTGCCAGCTCAAGAAATTGCCGCACCCCAACAAGGTGGTAGTGGCGGGTAATAACGATCTGCCGTTCAGGCGATTGGACGCTCAATCGCTAATCACGAGCGCCATCTATCTTCGAGACGAGCTTGTTGAGATTGGTGGATTTAGAATTTACGGCAGTCCCTGGATACCGGGTCGCCGAAGGGGTGCTTTCTGCCTGAGTCGAAACTCGGCTGAACTTACTCGTGCCCGGTCGAAAATACCCGATGGTCTGGATGTGCTGATCACACATGCGCCACCACATGGAATTCTCGATCGCAATGTTCATGGATACTGCGAAGGCGACGAGCTTTTACTCAAGCGCGTTTTAGCAGTTCGACCGAAACTTCATTGTTTCGGTCACGTACACTACTCGCGCGGAAAGCTCGAGCGCGAGGGCATCATCTTCATCAACGCAGCAATGCTCGACGACTTTTACCAACCAGCGAACCCGCCGGTCGTCATAGATATCTAACTCCAAGCAAGTCGGGTTCCAGCACGGGTTTGAATATTTTCCACCACGCCAGACAAACGGAGTCGCCAAATGACCTTGAACATCAAAGACGCCGAAACGGGCGTCACAATGGGAGGATATCATGGAAACAGAAGGTCCTGAAGTCTTGAGGGAACCGGCCAATCGGCGGTTTCTGAGGGCTTGCGCCAAACCTCGCTTTGCTTCTAAAGAAGCGCAATTGTGGCTCGGCGCTCATTTGAAAATGGGCGGTGAGGATGCGGCGGCAGCCGCCACGCTGCTTGTCGAAGCGAACATGCCGCTGGCCGTTTCAATCGCTGTGAAAAAACGCGGCCGCGGTATCTCGGTTGAGGATCTGATCCAGGAAGCCTTTTGCCAATTGTACATTGTGGCTTCCAGTTTCGATCCTGACAAAATGGGTTCTAACGCCTCCTTCGTTGCCTATGCGACAACCTGGCTGCGGAAGCGCATGCAGGAGTATATCGACAACCATTCCCGTATCGTGCGCGTGTCCCGTAAGACTCTGGAGCAGGGTCGGCAACTCGCTCTCATGAAGAGGACAGTCGGACCTCTCCCCGATCGGGAGATGGCTGCACTGCTCAAGGTCACAATCAGGCGCCTGCGTGAGATCGAAAGGTCAATGCACATGGAGATGTCCCTGGATGCGCCGCTTCTAAGCGATGCTAACCAGGGCGACGATGACAATGACACCAAACTTGGTGACATCCTTGAGGCTCCTCATCGCGCCGATGAGTCAATCGAGGATAGGGACCACGCCAGGACGATCGAGGCTCTTGAAGCGGCGCTGGACATCCTGGACCCAAGGGAGCGTGAAGTCATAATCAGGCGCTTCGGCTTGTTTGGGCATGAAATTGAGTTGCGCGCAAAAATCGGTGAGCATTTTGAAGTGAGCGACGAGCGCATCCGTCAGATTGAGAAAGGGGCACTCAAGAAGCTCAAAAAGCCTCTCGAGCGTTTTCGCGACTGATCGATCTTCCGGAGCGACAACACGAGCATAGCAACCTTCCAGATTAGGTTCGCTGAAGCAAGGGAGTAAGCCATGAATCGACCGGACAACAGCACTATCGCTACGTATCAAATCACAGACTACCTGCCGGACGGAACGACAGGACAAAACGCCCGGCAGAAGTTAGAGAATGCGTTGGCCAAAGCAAGCATTACGAAAAAGCCGAAGCCTGCTGACTGGTCCCGCTGGTGGGTCCAGGCTGTCCATGAGCCAGGAGCAGTTGGACAACGTCCGGCAGGAAAGTACACCCCTCCAGTAGGCAGTCTTTCCGTTGCGTTGTCCAGCAAGAAGGGTGGGCGACTCGTCTTTGTGGCCTCAAATGGAACCCGGCCGATCCTGACGCTCTTGGATCCTTTCGACCGTGTTGTCAAAGCAGCACTCGTCGTTTGAGCCACCCGGCGAGGCTAATGATGAGGGAGAGAGACATGCCTGACAGAACGTTTGAATCTGACGAGCCAACGATTGGAGCATACAGGAGACTGGAGATGCGGATCCTTGAAAGAAGGCTCAAAAATGCGGTGCGGTTTATGGCGAAACTGATGCGCAACAGAATACAGCTCGCCATGCTGATCGCCGGGAGCGCCATCGTGATCGCGTTGTCGACGATGGTGCTCTCTTTCATTCATAGCGTGGAAAGTTTGGAGTGACTTGAATGCGCAAGTCGGCGATCGGTTAGCTCTAGTGCCGCCTTGAGCGGTGGTTCCAAACGAGGGAGAGATTCATGGTTGAGAGAAAGAGCTTCCGCGAAGAGCGTCTTCCCAAAAACGGAGCGCGCATAATAAGGTCCTGCGAGTATTCCACGTTCCACCACGTTCACGGCGCCGAGACGATCATGGTCGAGGAGCCGGACAAGGGACGAAAAGTCCGGTGGACGATCCGGGTTCGCGAACTTGGAGCCGGGACAATCTATCGCGTCGACCGTAACGTCACTTTGCTGACGACGTTTAAGCGCGGCCGCAGCACGGTCTGCGTGTTCATCGAAAAGATGAGCGTCGACTCAGAGCTCGATGAGGACAAAGAAACTTCCTTATCGTCTCCTTGAAGGATCGCTCCGCCTCATGTCGCGATGCCTTTACCGACCATCGACGCTCGGTCTGAAATCGCGCTTACACCGCTGGGAGCACTGGCTTATCGGGCCAGTTGCCCCAGCGCTGAGCTTGATAGATTCCAGAAGTCCATTATCCCTGAATTCAGAAGCTCGATCTATTCATTCATATAGTACGTCAAGCGAAGTTAGGACGGAAGTGGAGGCACTGCCACCACTGGCGGTGAAGCACATTTTTTCCTGGCTCTAAGCTCGATCGACGAAGCGGCACGTGCCGCTTCGCCGATCTTTGCTCGAGAGCGGATTTTCTACTCTATGGCGGATTTCCATCTTTGCGGATTTTCATCTCTAAGGGTTATTGCCGCGAATCAAAGGTGGATCTGTTCACGAGCTACCGGTCCCAGGCCGCCCGGCTCTTCCTCTTCGATGATGCCGCTCCAAACGACTGCGGCGCGTCGGCCATCGTCCCCACGAATGAAGGGGAAGGCTTTCCCGTGCAAAGTGCCGGCCTGGTTGAAGCCTACCCATAGACCGCTGCAGTAGCGCTCCAGGAGACTGTCGCCGAAATTCACCCGGGCGCGGTCGAACAGCATGCCGATCTGGCTGAAGAAAAGATTCCGGCGACCGAGCGCGTTGATCGGCGCGAACCTCGTCCAGAATCCGTTCGCCAGGTTGGCAGGAAAGCCGAGTATGGTGGGCTTGTCGTTGAGTATGGCTGTGTTATAGCCCATCACGATAGGATGCATTACCTTGCGGCTGCCGATCTCGACTCGCACGTCCGTCAGCACCTTGGAGCATGCCGCTCGCGCTGCGTCGTCGGAGGCTGATGCCGGGTCGCCGACCTGGCATTTGAGCTCGATCATGCTGCCGAATGGGAGCACGTCGATCTGGGGATGATCGTCGATCTGCAGGAGCTTCGCGAACTCCTTGCGAAGCATCGGAATGGGAGGATAGATCTCCTCATCTTCCGGCGCATCGGGCTCGTCGCTCTCCTCCTGGCGCCTGGCTTTTTGCCGCAGTTTCTGCCTGAGTTCTCTGGCGCGATTTCGATCGACCTTTTTCTGAATTCGATAGAGGAGCTCCTGAATCAATCCCTCAGGCGGCAGGTCTCTGGCCGAGCCGCCATCGAGCGCCGGCAGAAAGTAAAGCCGGCATTGGTCGCCGGCGGCCTCGACGATGCGCTTGAAGATGCTCTCGCCGAGAATGCGAAACAATTCGCCGACGCGCTCTTCCCAGATGTTCGACGAATCCAGAGCCGCCTTCAATTCAGGCGCCAGAGGCGGCTCGTCTTCGCTGAATGGAAAGGCGTCCGGGTCCAGCAAGTTGACGACGCGGGCGTGAATGATACGTCCGACGAAGATGATCAAGTGAGGCTTGTAGAATGACAGATACCTCAGGATAGCCTCCCAGAGACCCCGGTCGTGATCCGGCGCCAGCAGGTTGGCCAACATGGCTACCCTGGCCCCATGCGGCAAGCTGATCTCCATGACGCCGGCTCTGGCCGCCGATGTTCGACGGCCAAAGGGCATCACTCTCTTGTTCAAGTATTCGCTCATTGACAGTCACTCCCCTTCATGTGGGCGGAACGGCCGAGCAATTCTCTGCGCTCGAGTTCCTCGTAAACCTCGAGAATAGACGGCACTGCATCAGCCAGGCTCTCGAACCAGGTGATGCCCTCGAATTGACCCTGGTTGTACAGAGTCTGCTTGCTGCGAATGCCGACGGCGATCAGCCCGTAGTCCCAGCGAGCTGAGACGAGCGTGGAAGGTCGATCATCGACGAGCAGGGGGATATGATAGACTCCCTTCAGCATGAAGCGCGGCTTTTCAGCGGCGCTGCAGAAAATCACGTCCTGCGAGTCGCGGATCAGGCCGGCGTCGAAGAACTGGCGAATTCTGAGGTCCTGTGCGGTTCCCCAGCCGTACCGTTGCTCGGAAGCGCCCGATGCCTCGAGCGCATTTGGAACGCTGGTAATGATGTAAGGCTGGATGCAGTGACTGGCGATTTCCCTTATTGCCTGGCGGGCGGTATCGTAGAATTTCAGCTCGCCCATGCCGCCCTGCGTCGCCAGGTAAAGCTCCTTAAGGGCCTCGCCTTCCTCATTTTCACCAAGCCCAACCCTGGGATCGGCGAAGTAATAGTAAGTGCGAGATTTGGTGACGTCGACAGGCTTGCCGCCAAATCTGGCTCGGCGCGCGCTCACATACTCGCTGACACGGCCGTTGAAGTCGACAATCACCTGGTCGCAGTCCACGCCGACGCCCCGATCCCAGAATTTCTTCGGGCGATCGAGCACGGTTGGTGGAATTTCGATCTTTCCTTTGCTGGACATTTTCAGCTCCTCATCGGTCTTCAGCGGCGTAGGCGATTACTTCGCCGTTCAGCCCCACCCAGGTGAAATACTCGACCAGGTTGCCGGCCTCGTCTTCGCCATACAGGAAGGGAACGATTTGCATATGGGTAATGCCGTTGTGCGTCGTCAAAACGCCAAAGGCATGGCTCCAATCCTGGTCCGAGCTGATGTAATTGAACCCTGGAGCCCTGGCATTGATATTGCAGCCCAACTCGCCGCCGCGTTTGACCTTGCCGGAGCGGTCCAAAAGATAGAAGTCGGCGGTGCGATGCACGTGGCCGATCCAGGTATTCATAAGGCTCTTGAGCCAGTGTGCGTAAGCCGAGCTTCCCGGTCTCGGGCTAACGAGGTTGCCGTGGCGCAGGCGAATGTCACCAATGGTGACACCACCTTCACGACCGCCCTTCTGCCCGGCGCCCCAGGCGAACATGATCGGATCGGTATGATCGAACCCCAGGAGGTTGGTCGCCAGATCGGAGAGCATGTTGTGGTTTCGTCCGTTTAAAACGTCCGCGAAGGCCGCCCCGCCTTCGGCGAGCTGCTGCCGCTCTCGCTCGTCGTGGTTTCCCGGCGTAACGATATAAAGTCGAGGCTTGCCCGCCCGCATCTTGCCGCGCAGCTGTCTCCTGGCTGATTCCAGCTCCCTGTTCGGGCTGGGGGTGCCATCCTTGGCATTGGGCGTGTGACGCCCCCATCTCGAGAAGTCGAGCTCGTCGCCGATGCCGAAGGCAAGATGCGGCCCCCAGTCCTCGGCAAAGTCCCAGATTGCCCGTAGAACATTCGCGTGCTCGTAGGGAGAGTGCGCGTCTGGATAAACGATTCCACGAAAGCCGTCCGGCACTCGTATGTCGATGACCGAGTCGGTCTGCAGCCAGCGCGCCGTATGGAGCGGCTGTCCGAACATACGAATTCCGTTGAAGATGGCCTCCCTTTGTTCGGGAGTCTCATGAACTAGAGGGTTCTTTCTCACCAGCGGTTTCATGCTCCTGCTCCTGCGTTGCGGTCGTCCATCTCGAGATCAGGACGCCAATTGATCACAAACCTCGAACAAATTTCTATCTTTATGAGCCTTGTCGATTTAGATGTAAGTGTGCTGAACGCAAGCCCTGAAGCACGACCTGCCGCTGCCGCTATGATTTTGCCGCGCGGTATTCTTCGGCTGGCAAACGCGTTTAAACGGCACCACGGGCGGTGCTACCACCACCCGCGGTGCCGTCTCCGCGCGCCTGCGCCGATATGTGCTATTCATCCTGCGGTTCGACTTCTCCCGACTCGTCCTCAACGTCGGCGTCGCACCCTGACTGCCGCTTGGGCGTCGATTCATAAATCGCGTCCAGGCGCCCGCCTTTTTCTTGCGTGGCGGTTGTGTCATCAGGATCGATATCGACGTAGCCCGCTTCGATGAGCGGGAGATTGTCGGTGAGCCCCATTCCGTGTTTGAAGTTAAGGTCGCCGCCGATGGCGGTCACGGCATGGGGGATGCGCTCCTCGATCGGCAGCGCGCGGAAGTCGTCGGGCATCGGGCAGAGCGGCATCACGGCCGAGACGATAGCGTGGTCGAGAACCGCACGCCCGAAGAGCTTGTTCTTAAATATGGGCCGAACCTGAAGGTTCTTAATCGGCGGCGCCTCGAGCGCCGCATTCGGCCCGAGCCAGGCGGCGATGGCCTCGCATTGCTGAAAGCGCACAGGCGCCGTCACTTCGGCGCCGCCCATCATGCTCTTCAGGTGCACGGCAACCGCTCGAATGATCAGGCCCGACCACTGATCTTCAAGGATGACGACCAGCGCCGGGCGCAGATTCGGGATTCCCTGAACCTCCGCGACCGCCGTAATCTCGAAGGGACCGGCGATCTTGGTGAAGCGCGGATGAGCAGTGATGCCCACGCACTGCGGTGGATTGCGACCATTCCCTCGCGAGACCCAGTATCCCAGACCGTTGTCCTTGCCGATTTTCTGGAGAAAACCGAAATCGACCTCGCTCCAGAAACCGATATGGAACGGCTCTACGATCAGCCTGAATCCGGTCTTGTAGGTGGTTGCCTTCTGGGCACTGCCGAACTGCGCATTCAGCTCCAGCAGCTTGATCGCCCCCTCCCGTGAGGCCGGCGACGCGCCCTTCATGTACGCTGCGACCGTGTGCTCGAAGACGTTGGCCGACGGCATGACACCGTGGCTTTTGGGACGAGGCTTGCCCTTCTTGATTCGACTGGCGATTTCTGCCGATTCGAGAGCTTCGGCGTTGAGGTCGCGGAGATCGAAAGGAAGATCCTCGGTGCGCAAGAATCTGCGAAAGCCCGATTGCTCCAGAGCCTCCGGATCGAGAGCGACTATCTGATCGTTGGGAACCCAGCGCATCGGGTTCCGGCTGATCGCCTCGGTTCTGGCGAGCGCGAGCCTGCTTACCTTCTCCAGCTGCCTGTCGGTAAGCTTCGCGCGAACGCCGTTTTTCCAGTTTGAGCTTTTCATTGTTTCTCTCCAGTTGAAGATTGGCTGCTTGAGCCGCATTCGCCTTGCAATCAAATGTGAGCTCGAGCATTGATGCCGAGCTCGCAGCATGAACTCGCGCAGACCAGTCTGAGCGAGGGTTTCCATGCGCATCGGAGCCGGTGCGCCCACCTGGAAGCAGGCGCCCGGTTCCTTTGCGGAGGCTAGTTCTTATATGGAATCCTTAGACGGCGGTCTTGGGCCGCGCCACTACATCTGGTGCAGTACCGTCGTCCTCTTTGAGTTTGAATCAGCGGATACCAGCTCCGCCGAATGTGATCGACGAGCCCGAAGGCAAGCGCCTCTTCGGCGGTGAAGTAGCGGTCGGTCCGGGTCATCAGCACTCTGGCGACCCGCTTCTCGACGTCTGCCGCCCGCTCTCCATCAAGGATGCAATAGCGGCAGAGATGATCGAAAAGGCGCTGATTCGCATCGTGCAGTACGTCCGCCTCGACGTCCGCCTCGAAGGCGGTGAGCCGGCTTAAGCCGGTCGTGTAGGCGCCGTGGATCATGATTTTGGCATTCTCTGTAATGATCCGCTCGCCTCTTGTGCCGGCAGCGACCAGCAAGGCGGCCATGCTTGAGGCCTGGCCCGGGACGATCACTCTTATTGGTATGTCCATGGCCATCATGGCTTCGTGAACTTGCCAGCCGGCATCAAGGGTTCCGCCGGGGCTGTTGATGATCAGGGCGGCGCTCTCGAGATCGGAGAAACGATCGAGATAAAGCAATTGCGCCGTCACCGACTCCGCCATTCCCCAGCAGATGGGGCCGCTGATGAATACGATCCCCTGGTTGAACAAGAGCGACATAAGATCGCGCGGGGCTCCACTTTGGCCCTCGTATACCATGGGAACGGCCGCTGCCGCCCCCATAAACGTTACCGCTCCCGTCTCCTGCATGGATCGGGGAGCCATCATCGTGAGACCAGGCATGGCAGGTCCTCCCAATTTAGGCGGGTGAACATAGCCACAGGCGAGCCGGAGCTCGCCTGTGAGTTTGATAGATAAGACTCAGATTGTCAGAGGTTCAATTCGAAGAAGACCAGTGCTCCTTCTTATGCTGTCGGGAAACCGGCTCGCTTTTGCCGGTCAAGCAAATCTCATAAAACTGAGCGCTCCTTTGAGGCATGCGCGCAGTGCGGCCAGGAGGGCTGGGACGCCGGATTTTGCCGGACCTGGGATTTGCTTCCCGTCGGATTCCATCGCTGCAAAGGCCAGCTTGCCCGCTTCGCCCGGCGCACCCTTGCTGAAGACCAGGGTTCGATCGTGGAACTCGGCCACCTCCCTGCGGTGCGCGATCGAGATAAGCGTCGTTTGGGGCAGATGTTCTTTGAGCGCGGCATAGATGGCGCGCTGCGATGCGGCATCGAGGCTGGCTGTGGCTTCGTCGAGGAACAGCCAGTCGGGCCTCCTCAAGAAAGCGCCGGCTAGAGCCAGACGCTCCTGCTCGCCGCCGGAGAGACGCTGCGACCAGTTGTCGATCTGGTCGAGAGCATCGACGAGCGCCTCGAGACCGACGAGCTTCAGCGCTCTTTCTATCTCGGCGCGCTTATAACGCTCGGGCGTTTTCGGATAGCAGACTGCATCCGCTAGAGTGCCAAGCTTTAGATAAGGGCGCTGGGGAAGGAACAAGCACAAGGCAGGTCGTTCAACGACTCCCGAGCTGTACGGCCAGTTGCCGGCAATGACCTGGAAGAAAGTCGATTTGCCGCAGCCGCTTTCGCCGGAGAGGAGAACGTTTGTGCCTCGCTCGAAGCATAGCGTCGCTGCCTCGATGAGCGGCTGCCCATCCGGCAACCAGAATGAGAGGTTCTGAATTCTGAGCGAGTTGGCGCTCGGCATGATTTGGACGCATTGCTTATGAGTAGCGTGGGCCTGCGCGATGGCTCGCTCGAAGGTTGCGATACGAGCGACGACGGCACCCCACCTCATAAGTTCGTTGTAATTGGCCACCACCCACGAAAGCGATGCCTGCAGGCGGTCGAAGGTGCCGATGATTTGCATCATATCTCCCCAGGTGAGCTGCTTGGCGAAGAAACGCGGCGCCGAAATCACCACAGGGATGACAGATGAGAGTTGATCGAAGAGGTTGGTCTGCAAATTGACCTTCGCCGAGCAGATCAGGATCTGGAAGAAGTTTGAGCGCACCAGCGCGAACTTGCCGTTCAGGCTGGCCAGATCGGCTGATTCGCCGCCCGCCAGAGCGATGCTTCCCGCATACTCGCGGATGCGAAAAAGACCGCGGCGCAAATCGGCCTCCCTGGCCTGCTGCGCGAAGTTCAGCGGGCGCAGCCGCTTGCCGATCAGGTGCGTCAGGCAGGTCTGCACACTGGCGTAGACTATGGCAAACCATACCATGGCGCTGGGAATCGTACAGCGGCCTACATGCATGTCCCAGGACATTGTCCAGAGGATGAATGTGAAGACGACGACCTTGACGAGGGCGATGGCGAAGCTCATGCCGAGGCGCATCATGTATTCCACGAAGAGCCTCAAATCGTCGGTCATTCTTTGATCGGGATTTTCCGTGCCGAGATCGCCCTCTTGATGGTTTATATCCATTATGTAGAAGGCTTTGTGCTGGAGCCAGTCGGGGATGTACTTTCTCGTCGTCATCCAGGTACGCCACTCAATCTCCAGCCAGCCGGCAAGCAATTCCGAAAGCACGAAGATAGCGATGTAAGTGGACGCCAGCCAGACGAATCCAGGCATGATCGTGGTGAAGGTCGTGTCATGAAAGGGTATCTTCCATTCACGCCAGGACAGAAGGAGGTCGAGAAAGGACTGCTCATCCAAGTTCTGCAACGAACTCCAGAATTGGTTGGTCCAGAAGCCGTAGATGACGAGCAACCCGACCAGAAGTAACTTGAGTGAAAACACTACCAGGAGCACCGTCCAGGCAAAGACCTTTTTTTCCGATGCGAAGAAGTCCTTCGAGACGAAGATCAGGTCGGCAAAAAATTGCTTGAGACCGCCGACCTGGATTTGAGTCTTCCTTGCTTTGTTCATCGTGCTACTCCAAGTGATCGCTGTTTTGGACAAGGGTTTGACCAGCGGCTGTTCTGCTCCAGATCGGCACCGCTGGTGATACCGAATCCTGGAATCGAGAAATGGTGAGATGCGCTCGGGACTGAATTCGTCCCGAGCGCATTTAGCGTTCGCTCACTAACGGACCACTATCAGGAGAGGTTCAGTCAGCGTCCGCGAGGCGAACCTTTAATGCAGAGAACTCGTTTCAGATTTTTTACTTCCTTGGGCTGAGTTTTTCTGATCCGCCTGAAGTCAGACCTGATCGCCTCCTCTATCCCTCCGCGGGCCAGAAGTTCGAGGGTGCGATGTCGCCAGTCTGCCTTGTTTCTGGGGTATCGATTGCCCAACGCCATTCTCCTGTTTCGTTGTCTGCCTGAACAATCGGAAGCATCGGAAAGATCCGGAATGATCGGCAAAGGTCGTAGGATCAGAAGATCAAAGACTGCGAGCTTCGGAAGATTAGACAAGCGGAGACCACGGTGAAGTTCCGGTTCCGCTCGTCCAAGCTTGTCCGAGCTGCCTGTCCTGATCACTGCTTTTTCTGCTTCTTCTGCGCCTTAGAGTCGGGCAACTCGCTCAACTTGACGGCGATCTCCATCTGGCTGGTGCCGCGCATGATATCGAGCGTGATTGTCTCGCCCGGAACTTTCGCATCGACGATCATCTTCAGCTCGCCGCTGCTGCTCACATGTTTCCGATCGACCGCCGTGACCACGTCGCCCGGTTTCAGACCGGCCTTGAAAGCGGCGGTATCGGGAAAGATGCTTTTCACGACCACCTTCGTCTCGGCGAGCGGATCCTTCTTGTTGCTCGACTCTGTCGCCATCTGGACGCCAAGACGAGCGTGCCGCACTTTGCCGGAATCGATGATATCCAAGGCCGCCCGCTTGACCGTATCGACCGGTATCGCGAAGCTGAAGCCGGGGAATTCGATCGGCCCGTCGCCCATGATTGCGGTGTTTATGCCGACCACCTGCCCGCAGTAATTGAAGAGCGCACCGCCGGAATTCCCGTGGTTGAGCCCGGCGTCGGTCATCAGAGCCGGAACTTCAGGCATTCTGGAATTGGCCCCGTCGATTATCCCGTGGGTGATGATATTGGGAAAGCCGAGCGGATTGCCGATGGCGAAAACCGGGTCCCCAGGCCTAAGTCCGGCGCTGGAGCCGAGCGCGACGACCGGCAGTCCGGTTGCCTTGATTTTGACGACCGCTAGATCGATCTTCTCATCGCTTCCGACCAGAGTGCCATCATAGCGCGTACCGTCGATCGTGATAACGACGATGCGAGTGGCCTTGCCGGCGACGTGATCGTTTGTGAGCACCAGGGCGTAGTCTGCCTTCTGATCGAAGATGACGCCGCTGCCGGTGGCGGTTGATTTCTTGTCGCCCACCATCACCTTGATCATAACCGTGGCTTTGTCCACCACGGCGATGACATCGCTCAGGCTCCTGGCGCCACTTCCTGTCGGGTTGCAAACTGCGGCCGCGCTCTGAGCATGCAGCGGCTCGGTAAGTGCGGTGAGGAGAAGCGCCGCACCCATGCAGGCACCGGCGCTCAATTTTAGTTTAAGCAGCATTTTCCACTCCGATGTTCTCCACCCATGGCTTAGAACCTCTCTCCAGCAGGTGGTATGACTGGCGAAAGGTGAGCTCAAGCTCGCTTAGAGAGGCCGCATTAAGACAGGCATATTGGTTCGCGGTCGCTCAATATATCGGAAGAGTGCTGATTTATGGAGATCGCCGGGAGTCCGGTTTGCCGGACTCCCAGCTGTATTGCGCCCGCCACTAAATGTGGTGAAGGCGGAAAGATTAGCACTATCAGTGCCTCTGGCTCCAGTGCGTGAAGACTCGTTTGACCGAGCTGAAGCTGGGGTGCATAGTCAGGTCTTTCAGCAGCGAGGCGCGGTAGGTGATCTCGGCCGACTCGCTGAAGAGCTTCTTGATGCGACCGAGCCGCTCGTTGTCGCCGAGCACCATTTCCTCAATCGCTTCCAATTGGCCGGCTTCGCGACGCTCGGTTCTGAGAAGCTCTATGAAACCAGCCACTTCGTGCTCCTCGCCGGCGCTGCTAAGCGCCGCGATCCGATCCTTCAGGACGGCGCCCAGGTCGTCATTCACTCGCTTCCACTCGCGCGACGTTTTCATCATGCGCTCGCGCAGGTAGGAGCGAAGATCATAAAGTTGTATGCAAAACTTCGCGGTATCACGGGCGATGCGCTCGGCGCAGAGGCACATTTCAGAAAGACTTTCGCTCGAGAGTTCCCTTATGTCGCCTGCGCTCTGGCGAGGATCGAGCCTGGTGATGGCGACCTCGGCCTCCCTCCCCCAGGATTCGACGATCGTGGTGAGCGCCTGCCACTGCTCGTGTCGTGAGAGAGGCAAGTTGGAAAAGCCGCGGGCTCGGCTGAGCAGCGCCGCAGTCTGCCTGGCAAGCGCCACCAGGTGGAAGACGGCTCGCAAATCCGCATCGACATCGCCGGCCGATGAGCGATGAGCTTGCCTGTGTGGCTCCAACACCTTGTGTAAGCTAAGAGCCTCCAGGCGCGCGCTCTTTCTCCAGTTCGGCGTTCGGGAATTGAGCGACGCCAGATAGCCGTCCAGGGTTGCCGGGGGTAAACTCGAGCCGTTCACGAAGCTTCTGACCGAACGCGCGCACTGTCTGTGAGCCTCCATCTCCAGTTGAAGGACGATGGCGTTAAGCCGCTCGGCATCGGCTGAAAAGGAGTCGGCACAGGCAGCCAGCTCTTTGAGTGTGTCGGCAAAATAATCCATCGCTTTGCTCCAGATCAGGTCTTCAGCTGTAAGGCTCCATCGACCTTTGGTGGTTTTTGAAGTAAACGCTGCGCGTTCTCTTCTTTTCACAGGCCGCGCAACGCCAGGTTAAGTTGAACACTAAGCTAACCACACCACCCGTGGTGCGCAAGGCTCCACCGGCGGTGTGGTCAGAGTTGGATTGGCTGCGATCGCACATGCGATCACGCGGATGTTTTCATGGACTGATACTCATTGAAGCGCAAGATTTTATAGCTGCCGTCACCCGGCAACAGCATAATCCAGCTGTGCGGCTGGACTATGCGATCGTTATTTGCAGCCCAGATGACGGTGGCGCCCATAGCCATCAGACAACCGTGCACGAGTCTTTCAGTCTCCGCATCCAATGCGGAAGTGGCCTCATCGACCACGATGCATTTCGGCTTCGCTATGAAGATCCGAGCCAGGCTCAAGCGCTGCTGCTCAGCCAGTCCGTCGAGGACTTCCGACCAGTTTTGCTCGCTGTCGAACCCGCCGCACGTCTGCTCCAGACGCTCAAGATTGACGAGGTGCAATGCCGTTCGAATTTCCTCGTCGGCAGCGTTACCGCCGGCGCGGCTCAATATTTGCCGGAGGCTCGTCCCGTCAGGCAAATACGGCTCCTGTGTCAAGAACATCAGCTGCTCGAGCGGAGGTCGGATAACCTCGCCTCGACCGGCGTTGCTCATGCCGGCCAGCACCATCAGTAGTGGCGTCTTGCCGGCCCCGTCAGGACCGATGATCGCCAGCGTGTCGCCAGGCTTCATGGCGAAGGTAAGCCCTCTGACGGACTCCTCTTTGAGATCTTCGCTGAGGACCGTCACGTTTTTGAAAGCGACGATGTTTGATTCGCCAGAGGTTGCTTCTCTCACCATGATGCACTTGTCGGCAGGCAATTTTTCAGCACCGCACGATTCGATGAACTCGAGCAGCGAACCTAGCCGAAAGGTGACCACGAAGAACGACGCGAAACCCTGGGTTTGATTCATGATCGAGACGAACCCACCAACCAGTCCGACAACAGCCATACCGCCCTGGGTAATGGTTCCGATATCGACGATCGCACCCTGGACGTACAAGTCGCCTATATACCAGGGGGCAATCAACGGCACCAGGCCGTTGAACAGCGTGGTGAACATCGTTATATTGCGATTCTTCTTTGAGATGTCCACGAGGGTCTGCATGACGACTTGCGCCTTCCTCTGCACCCTCTGCCTCACGAACGCCTCGGCGCGATTGATCGCTATGGAATGGGCTTCCGCTCCCACCAGACCGAGTTCTTTGCGAAGGTCACCGCTGTCGCTCTGCACGAGCCGATTCGAGAGGGCCACTAGAGCTTTGCCCAGGAGCAAAACGACGAACGCACCCGCGAATGCATAGGCGAATACATAACAGGTGAGCGTTACCGAGATGTACCAGAGTTTGTGCGACCAGAAGCCAATCTGGATCGCCGCGTCCATGAATGAAATGGTGATCCCGGGCAGCGAGTTGCTGAAGGAATCGGCATCCCCCTGCATTCTCTGGTCGGGGTTGTCCAGCTTTTTTATGTGCACCAACTCTACAAGTTTGTAGTACGCGCCATTGCTGAAGTAGACGCGAACGAACTTCTCGGTCAAGTGGCGGCGCAAATATATCGCCAGCCGGCCGCGCAAGTAGATGAATGTTGCCGTGCCCAGGGCGTAGATACAGACCCATTCCACGGCATTGGTGAGATAGATCAGGCGCAGGTTGAGGGGATACCTTCTGGTGACGGCATCCACGAGATCTTTGGTAGCGTCGCTAACGCTCACGTTTGAATAGGCATTGGACAACATCAGTCCGCCAATCACTATGGCGAAGGCGAGCGTTTTGAGAATGGTTCGCCTCGTCAGAATTGGCTCGGTCAATTTGAACAGGTAGCGGCAGCTGGTGTGGATAGATTGCCAGCGCTGCTTGCTCGCCTGCTCGGGCTCGGGGCCTTTGTTTGAAAAAGGCATCATGGTCGTCTCCCTTGGTTGGTCGAGAAGCGCGGCGGCTGGGATAATCCGAGGAGGGAGCAGGCCTCTCGGCCGGCCCCCTCCTGCTTGGCTATCCTGTTTTGGCGAAGGGCTTATCTATTGCCCTTGCCCTGATCATGCCGGCGGTTCTGATTGTTGTTTCCGCCGCCGTTGCCCGGTTGCCTGCCGTGCCGAGCTTCCCGATTGTGCTTCCGGTTTGCCTCGACGGCGGCCGTTCCCGTTGGGCTCGGCTTCCGCAAGGTCAAATGGAGCGCCGGCTCGCCGGGACGGGCATTGTCCTCCATCCGCAGGATGAAGACGCTCTCCGTCTGGCCTTTTGAGAGCTTGCGCTCCTGTCTGCTCAAGAGACCAAGCACTCTCCGCCCGGACTCCAGGCACACGGCCATGACGTAATGGCGCTCATCCCCGCTCAAGTCGATCGCAGTGCCAGCCAGAGCGAGGCTTCTCTTGTTTTCGAGGTGCTCGTGCAATTCGACCCGGGCCGCCTCGATTTCCGATGCAGTCACCTTCCAAACCCCGGCGCGCCGCTTCTTCTTGTCGGCGTGATTTTCATCCGGGTGACGGCCGAACGTGGTGATCACGAAGCTGATCGGATCGCCGGGCGTCCGGCGTTCATCCTTGCTTCGCCAGCAGAGATCGGCCGTCGGCACCAGGGCGTTGAACCATGGCAAACTGTCGATCTTCACCACCACCCCATAAGGCTGAACCTCCCTGATTCTGCCCGGAAGGACGTGTCCTTTCAGGCAGGCCAGGATCGCCTGTTTTTCGCTGAGCTTGAAGATGATGTTATGCGGATCGAAGTCGTTCGCCACGGTGAACAAGAAGAGTTCCTGTCCAACCGTGACGCTGAGGCGATCCTGGTGCAGCTGATTGGCGGGCACGATCGCCTGATGCGGACCGCATTGGACTTTGAAGGCATAGGGATAATCGTTTCGGTCCTTCTCGATGTCCAACACAGTCCAAGCCCAGATGGACCTCACCACCCTGGGGGAATGGATCGGCGCATCGGCGAGGAGTTTTCGGATGATGTCCATATCCTCGCCGTTGACCGGCTGTTCAGCTGCCTGCGGCTCACGAGCGGCTGACGATGCGCCGTTCGCTTCCGATCCGCCGTTCGTTACCGATGCGCCGACGCCTTCGCACCCACCTTCGCCGGCATCCGGCTCACCCCGGACCTCGAGTTCGCCCTCCGGGGCGCTCCCCGATTCCGTTTCGCCGACGCTCAAACGCTCCGGCTCCGACGTCGTCTTATCAGGCTCCATGACTGTAGCCGAGTTGCCTGAACCCTCTTCGATGGTCGTATTCATGATGACTCTCTCCAGATTCAATGCCGAATGGCAGCTGATTGTGAGCTTTTCTTGAAGTGGTATCTCACATTGACCACTTTGCGAATAGACGCATGCGTCGCTTCGCTGCATCACCGATAACTGACGGCACTGGCCAACGCCAGGCACCGCCAGCTGCGGCGATTCGAATTCTTTCTTCGCTCGATTCAGTCGCAAGTGTTCAGACAAGCGCTGCCCCACCGGTGGTGCCAGCCTTAAGGCCGGACCTCAACTCGGTTCATGAAGGCACAAACAGACGCACAACTTATGTTGGTAAAGATAGAGACTGAATTCGTTTGCAAAACTTGATGGGGACGAACGATTCAACGATTTGAAAATTTGATGATTACAAAGCGATGGTAGCCAAACGATCCAATGACAAGCAATGTACTTCAAGGCTCGATTTGCTCAAATGATCACAATTAATTATCGAATGATAACTTGTTTCCAGGTGCTGTCAGAGGCCGCGGCCGAAAGCCGGTTGTTGACCAGCAGCGACCGAAGCATTTACCGGCCGACAATTAGTATTATCGGGCCTTGCCACCCTCTGGTAGCCTCAAAAAGAAAGAACGCAACAAGGCTTCAGGAGCGGCGCTTGATGCGATCAATCATTATCCAGAATCAATAGATCATAAAGGGGCGGGCGTCGATTCAAAATGGAACAGTTTGGAGAACCGCCACTGGCAATACCTGGGCTGCAACTTCGGGCGCCTTGGCAGGAACCGACCGCTCGACGCTTGAGTCTCTCTGCCGCTCATCGATTAAGTCTTTGAACTTAGCAATCTTAAGCGGCGAGGTCTGACTATCGAGCAAGGCAAATGCAAGCGCGAATTCATGCCCGGCCGACACTTTTGATCCACTGGCCGAATCCTGGCTCAATGATACCAAAGGCAGTGCGGCGCCTCGGGCGCAACTCAAGATGTCTTGAACGCTGAGATCCAGGTTAAAGCGCACAATCTGATGCAATCCGGCGCTGTGATTCGGAATGCTTACTTGATCTCGGAAGTGCCGCGTCAGGTGATATATGACTGTCTGGCGGCGGCTCTGATAGTCCTTCCGGCTGCGCCTGATATGGCGCTGTAAATCACCCTCGGCAATGAAATCGGCCAGGGCGAAATGCTCGATGGAGGGTGATACCGCTCCGCGCATGAGCATGGTATTGCGCGCCACTTCAATCATCGAATTCGGTATCACTGCAACGGCTATGTTGACGTACGGGTAGAGCACCCGGGAGAAGTCGTACAGGTAGATGACGCGATCGGTTTTATCCAGACCTTGCAATGCCGGGAACATGTTCTTCCCATAATAGTAGTCACTGTCCGTGGCGTCTTCGATTATGGTTGCATTAACCCGCTCGGCCCAATCCAGAAGCGATTTCCTGCCTCATCGACATCACCGCACCGCTCTGCTCGGCATGCGAAGGCGAGAGATAAACCAATTTGCAAGGCTGCTCAATTTGATCGAGCTTGCCTGTATCCAGTCCATTTTCATCTGTTGCCACTTTGCAAATTTTCGCTTTCCTGGCCACCAGTGCATTCAGCGCTGCCACCCGTCCTGGTGCCTCGACAATTGCCAGGTCATCTTCGTCGATCAAAAGCGTCGATATAAAGTCAAAAGCCTGTGGCGTTCCTTCAAAAACAATTATCCGATCCGCCGAGCAATTCAAGGCTTTTACTCTTGTGAGGAATGACGCGAGTGCCTGCCTGAGCGGGAGATGTCCAAACGGGTGCCTCGACTCGAGCGCAGACTCGTCATCAACAGCTGGATTGGAAATGTCCGACAGGCGGCAATGGCGCGACAGAATTTGCTGCCATTGCCGCACTGGCAAGACATCACTCGCTGCTGTGTGAAAACTTATCGGTAGTGCATTGGATGCATTCGACTGGCTGCGGCTCAACTTCAGGAGCTGAAGGGCTTGTTTGGAAAGATTAGCCAGAATGTTGGCATTGCGCATCTCCGGCTCCGATCGGTGCAATTGCTCCGGGCAGCCGTCATTTCTTATGTAGGTGCCGGATCCGATTCGCGTTTCAACCAGACCCTCAGCGGCCAGTTGTTGATAGACTTTGACCATCGTCGTGCGTGATACGCCCAGCTGAGCAGCCATCTCTTTTGCCGATGGCATGCGTTGACCCGCTTTCAGCCCACGCTCGATGATCGCATTGCGTGTAGCGACGGTAATGTCCTTGTGGACTTGGATTTTGCCGGGTGTGAAATCTATGTCTATTGGGAAATCCATGAGAAACTCGTTTAGTGCGTGCGGTGGAGAAGACCTGTGTTTATCTTTTGAAAAGAAGCGTGTTTATCCGGTCGATTAACTTTGGGTTTAAACGTAAGAGGCAACGGCGAACAATTTATCGTGCAGAGCTTTCTGAAGCGACTTTATTGAACGCCACCGTCAATGGTGCCTTGTCTTTTGGTGGCGCGAAGTCTATAACGCCAACCTCCGGAGAAACAGATTGTTTAGCCAGTTGTGACTGCCTGGTGACCGGCGATTGTTTTTGGGCGCCGGATTGACGGAGGAGCAACTGCTGATCGTGCCTGAGAATTGTGGTATCGCAGGCCTCTTTGTAGTACTTGCAGGAATTCTCGAAATCGCCCTCCTCGAAATACAATTTCGCCATGAGCAGAAGCCGCTTCGGCATGTGAGCCTGATAAGCGCCGCCGATTCTGCAGTCAATCTCATGAGCGCGCACGAGATAGGCAAGCGCACGCCTGCGATCCTTGCTGACGACTTGCCGCCTTTGACCCTGGCTGACGCTGAGTTCGGCCAGCTTGTCGAGAACGTCGGTTGCAAATCTCGACTCGACTTGATTGGCTCGCTCCAGAAGAGCAAGAGACTTTTTGATCAGCTGGAAAGCTTTCCGGAAGCGAAGTTGCCTTTTATAAATCACTGCCAGGTTATGCAAACTGATCGCCACTTGCATTGCGTCTTTTCGCTGACGTGCATCGCGCGTGGCGGCACGGAATCTGGCCCTGGCTTGTCTATATTGACCCTGCCGATAAGCCTCCGATCCTCTTCTTGTGGTTACTGTCCAGAACTCGTCTCGGCTCATTTAAAAACCCTCGCTGCGCCTTATGCATGCATATTAATGCCGGCATGATCAAATTTGCGTAAAATGGCTTGATACGTTTTTTGTGCGCGCTTACGAATTGTTTCGACCACTTCCTGCCAGGCGCCGCGACCTTTAGCAAATTCTCCGCGCGAAAATGAGACAACTTTGCACCAGGCACCGCGCTCCCCGCAAGGCATCAAGTGAGGGCGAGATCAACTTCTTATGCTTATTCGCGCCCTCTATCAGCTGCAGGCGTTGAGACGATCGGGGCGCTGATTTGAACTTTACCGGGCCGGCACCGTCTTTGGTGCAGCAGCAAAGAGTAAGCGGATGATTGCGCTGGATTCTTTTGAGAGTGGACGCTTTGCCTCGGCATTCTCGGCCGCTGATCGGGGCGCATAAACGTTTCACCCCTCATCCTTAACACCAGATGCTGCCAGGGCGATTCAATCTGCCAAACAATTCGCGACCGCTGATCTCTTCGCCAATAGTTACTTTTTGCTTGATCTAGATCTGAATCAAAGCCCAGGTGGTCTGAATGTGCCGAATATGCTGATGCTCTGCATGATCCCCGGATCTGATCGAAATTGCATAGAGTTAGATGATTAATATATGGTTGAGATTGTGTAAATGCTTTTTGCTCAACCAGGAATCGTCCTCAACAACATAGTCGCAACGAATTCTCAAGATTCATCGATTTCGAATCCAGCAAAGTGGATTCGGCCCCTTATAGAACCAAATCGAATCTTGCTTGAATGCCGCGAAGGGCGAGAGCACTCTGGTTCGATCCGAGTGCCATCGTCTCGGCATCTAGTGGCTCTTTCGGCCGCCTCTTTTTAAACCAGGATCAAAAAAGACTACCTGTATCAATCGGTGCAGGAATCGCCGCGTGCCTCAAGCGCGCAATCTCAAGCTCGCAACTGAAACGAGAGAACGGACATGAATGCAATCACGGCACGAATCAAAAAAGCGGACCCACTTTTCGTTCCCCACCTGATTCGCTGCGGCGAATGGGAAGCTTACTATGAAGGCCTGCTGGCATCGCTGGGGACGTCCAGGGTCGTCTTCGTCGATTTCGATCTCACCGCCTTCGAGCGCGATGCACTCAGGGCTTTGAACGAGGGCTACAGCCAGATCGATTCCAGATTTGGCGTTCCGCGCTGGCGGATCTTCGAGAGGGCCTACCTGGAAGGCGGAGCCAAGATCGACGGCGAGTTCCGCTCTTTGAGCGGCGGCGAGCACTTGCAGATCGCCTATGCCGATCTCCTGCGCCGAACTTCGCTCGACGACCTCGTCGCCTACGCGGCCGGGAATGTGCCCCTCGTCCCCGGCTTCAAGGACTTCGTCCGGCGTCTGCGCCGACAAGGCATCGCCGTCGTCGGGATCACGCATGGCGTCTGGCAGATCGCTCAGGCCGTTTTGAGCGAAAATGGCCTTGGCGATTTGCCTTTCATGGCAAACTGGATCGACGAGGAAAAGATGGAAGTCGTGCTCGTCGATGAATCCGATGGCGGTCTGGATAAGGGGCGTCTGGTCCGGCTGGCGCACCAGCTCGGATTGCGACCGATCGCTGTCATAGGCGATTCGAAAGGCGACGCCGGCATGGCTCGAGCCGTGCTCGAGTTGCCCGAGCCGGGATTGGTGATGGCGCGCGGTCAGCAGTGCGGGCTGGCCGCCTGGTGCCGCGCCTACGCTCCGTCACAGCGGTGGATTCTGGTCGAACGCTTCGATCGCCCGGTCAAGGCCGGCGTGGACAGAGCTGACCTCCTTGCCGCCGACGTGATCGAGCAATTCTTGGGCGGACAATAAAAAACAGCGTCCGTTCGATGCACATATATATAGGTAAAGTAGCTTTGCCATGCCGCCGCGGCCCGGAATGCCGCGGTTGGCTGGCTGAGCCGTCGTAATCGAGCTTGTCCTGAAGAGCGGGTCGAGCTCAAACAACAGGGGGTTCAAATGAGACTCGAAATGATGCGCTGCCGTTGCGCCGATGCCCATGCCAAACAGGGCTACGGCAACACGAAAGAAGACGATGGTGGCATGGACGGTGCGCACCCGTTCGACCTCCATCTTCGCGAGACCGAAGAGCTTGCCATCATGTTCGGTGTCACCGACCCGTCTATCCGAAAGGCTATATGGGGGCATGATTTACCCGATGATCAGGGCAAGCGTCTCTGGGGCGAAGACATTCTGAAAAGCGAAACCAGGGTCATTAACGCCCTGCTTCGCTTCGGCTACAGCCAATGGGAGGCGCGGCTCGTGTGGGCGGTGACCGACGGCGAGGGGCTGACGAGGCGCGAGCGCAAGATGGAGGTGTATCGCAAGATCAATCTCCTTCCCGGCGCCGTCATCCTCAAGCTCCTGGATCGATGCGCCAACGTCAAGCATGCTCTGCGAGCCGGATACCACCGCAAGCTGGATCTATACAGGGGCGAGCAGGTGGATTTCCAGAGAGAGTGTCGTACTTACAACGACCCCCTGGCGGAACGCCTGTGGGACTACCTGAACTGGCTGCTGAGCCAGGAGGCGGAAGAACTTTTGTTCGGAACGCTTCGTTGTTGCACACCCGTCGAATAGGCGGGTGGCGCAGTTTGTGCCGCTATTGAATCTGGCGTTATCAAACCAGTCTACCGATTGGTAAACACAGTACCCTTCGAGGAGAACGGTCATGCAAAGTCTAACTGAGATGGCAGGTTCCCTCGCGAACCTGCCGGTTATCGTCCAACTGCGCAGCTTGCTGCCGATCCATCACCAGTGGGGATGGGAGTTCCAACCCGTCACCTTCAGCCAACCGCTTGTGCTCTGGTTGATCCCTCTGGCGGCGCTGGTTGTCTGGCTGATTTACACACAGGTGCAGCCTCCTCTGGTGCACACACGCGTGCCGCACCTGGAGCGCTCCTGGGGCGCGAACATATTCACGGCGGTCGTACTGGCGTTTTCCCTGCTGATCACGGGCATCGGACTGGCTTTGCTGATCGCAGCTTGCGCCTTGCCGACGCACCTGGAGGCCACCCCGGATTCCATGGAGCAGTCGACGGACATACACATCGCCATCGAAACGACCGCTACAAACATGGCCGAGGGAATCGGCACAAGCGATCACCTGCAAGAACCGTTCGGCATCCCACCGCTCGGCAATTGCGGCGTGCCTTCGCAATGGGGAACGCGGAAACTCGACCTCTCCGCCTGGGCGGCGTGCGACATCGCGGCCGCTTTCCCGAAGTATCGCAAGACCCTCGCCACCTTCGACGGTAGCACCCAGTGCTGCTCGCCGGCAGCCAACTCGGACCCTCGTTATTTTGATCAACGCGTTCGCGAAGTGATCAAGAAACTGGGAGACACCAACACGAATTACGACAGCAAAGACGGCGTTTTCAATGTCATGCTCGACTTCATCAGGGAGAAGAGCAAATCCGAATCGCGGGTCCTCATCGTTCTTACCGACGGCGATGCCGAGGTGACCGAGGAGAATATCGAGGCCTATGCTCGCGCAATGAGCGACTTGAAGGTGACGCTCATATGCGGCGGTCCGGGCCAGGATACAGTGGCAACCGACCCGCCGACCGACACTCTCGTGCAACTGTGCCATCGAGCCGGCGGCACGATCATCAATTTTGCCCTCAAGGAGGGCATGGAAAAGACGAAGGAAATCATCCGCAACCTCCCGCCTTCGCCGGTAATGAATCTATCAAAAGCGGAGCCGCGTCCGGTTCAAGGACCCTTCATCCTGCTGGGCGTTGTTTGCTTGATCACAGGATCAGCAGGTCTGGCTTTGCTTGGCCGGCTGCGCTGATCCGGAGCACTCATACAAGAGGATCTGGACATGATTGCAAGAACAGGACACTACATCAGGGCGCCGGTTGACGCCCTGAAGAGATTGGCAGCCTTGCTGCGCAGCAAAACGACCGCCGCGCTCGAACGCTGCTGCGATACGATGCCGGCGGACGCTCTGCCGAAAATCGATCGGCGCTACTGGCTGGCGGTTCTTCTCGCCTCGCTCGTCGCCACTGCATGCGGTGACTCTCTCCTGGAGAATCTCGGGCATGCTTATCTGATCGGACTCCCTTGCCTGGCGGTTGCCTTCATCCTCTGGCGCTGGGTGGAAAGGGAGTC
>JAJPJO010000415.1 GCA_021324135.1 Pseudomonadota bacterium | reverse complement strand
CCAAACGCTCAGTCATTTGCTTACGGAGATGGGGATGCGCCGCTGCGTTTTCACTCGCAGCGAATGCTCCTGGCGAAGAAGATGATCAAAGTGCGCATCGAGCACGATGTGGTGCAGGCCGACGACTTGATGCTCAAAGGCAAATACAGTGATGCCGAGGGCATGTACAAGCAAGCTCTGCAACATAACAATAAGAGCATTCCGGCCACCGTCGGTTATGGAATGGCACTGGCCAAGCAATTCAAGCTCGACGCCGCCAAAGCGCAATTCGAGAAGGCATTGCAGATGGATCCGCGCAATGCCATGGCTCATGCCGGTCTTGCCATGGTGCAGTACAACTCGCTCCAATCATCCAGCCAGACCGTGCGCACTAATCAAGACGCAATTTTGAAAAACGCCGAAGCCGAATGCAAACAAGGATTGGCGATCGATCCTGGTATGCCGGAGGCGCATTATACCCTTGGTAATATTTATCGCTCGCAAGGCAGAGCTGATGAGGCTCTCAATGAATACAAGGAAGCGGCCCGTCTCGATCCCGAGTATTCCGAAGCCTTCGCCGGTCAGGGTCTGGTTCACTTGAACAAGGACGAGCTTGCTGATGCAGCCGCTTCCTTCAAGCAAGCCATCTCGCTGAGCTCGGGCAACTCGACCGCTCACTACGGACTTGGTCGGACCTACTTCAAACAAGGGCTCTATGACGACGCGCTCAAAGAATTGAACACATCCTTATATCAGCATCCCAACAGCGCGCCGGTAAAACTGACGCAGGGCGAAGTCTACGCTGCGCAGGGCAATACGGTTGCTGCGGTCAGCGCATTTCAGGAAGCGATTCGCCTGAAGCCGGAAACACCCGAGGCGTACATAAACATCGCTGACATCCGGGAGAACCGTGGCGATCTCGAAGATGCGATCGCGCAGTTGCGCTCCGGAACCGAGTTGATGCCGGACAACACGATGTTGCGCGGGCGGATCGCCGACCTCAGCTTGAAGCTGGAAAAACTGGATCAAGCGATCAAAGAATATCAGCGGGTTCTCGATGTTCAGCCCGATAATGCTGCTGCGGCTCAGGGTCTGACGAGAGCTTATTACCTGAAGGCGAACAAGGAAGCCACAGGCGCCTTCTTCGTTTCAAACGAATTCGAGCAGGCGAAGGACTATGTCGATAAAGCCGTGAAGATGAACCCGAACAATATGGAATTGCGTTTAGCTCAAATGAAGCTGCGCGCCATGATGGGCGAGCCGGTCGATCTGGCTCAGGTGGGCACCCCGACCAATGACGGCGAGCGCATCGCCTATGCCGAGGCGCTTCTGGCCCAAAACAAATTCAACGATGCCGACCAGCAACTGAGCACCGTGATCGCCAACACAAAGGATGCAAAGGAAACGTTTGCCGTTGCCGACCTCTGTCTGATGATTAAGGATTTGAAAAACGCCGAGGCGGCATACAAAAAAGCCGGCACCATGCCTGGTGCCGACAAGCGGGCTGCCCGCGGCTTGAATCTCGTGGCCAAAGCCAAAGAAGGAGCGCGTCAGGATTTGACGCTTGCCGACGACCTGGCTCGCAAGAAGCAAACATCAAGCGCCATAGATAAGTATCACACGGCCATCTACGAGAATCCGCGCGTTCCCGATGCCCGCATGGGCATAGCCAAAACGCTCGAGCAGGTAAAGCCGCTCGGCAGCAAGGATTTGAAAGAAGCATCCGTGCAATTGAAAGCATATCTGGCACTGAGCCCCGATCTTCCGCCCAAGGAAAAAACCAAGGTCGAGAAGAAAATTGACTCGCTCAACCAGCGAGCCTTCAAGTTGGAGCAGAAGGAAAAGAAAGGTAAGTAGTTCTGTTAGAATACGAAATCGGGCACTCTAAGCGGATCTTGCAATATTGACACTCTGGTCTGATCAGAAAGTTACCATCTTTGGTCTTGGCAGAAGCGGGCTGGCCGCGGCGCGCTATTTGAGGGGCAAAGGCGCCGAGATCTTCGTTTCCGACAGTGCTCCTGAGGAGAAAGTTGCCGAAAGCACGCGCAAAGAACTGAGCGATCTTGGCGCTCGCTGCGAATTCGGCAGCCACAGCCAGGAGGCAATCGATTTTGCCGACCTGTTCGTGGTCAGCCCCGGCATTGCGCCGCATACAGACGCGATCCAGCGCGCCAGAAAAACAGGCAACGATGTCATCTCGGACATAGAGCTTGCCTGGAGAGAAACGGACACGCCCATCATCGCCATCACCGGCACCAACGGCAAATCGACAACCACCGCTCTCACCAGCCACTTGCTCGAGGCGGCCGGCAAACGCGCACCGGTGTGTGGAAACATCGGCGTTCCCATTCTCAGTTTGCTCGATCAAAAAATCGATTTTCTGGTCGCCGAGATTAGCTCGTTTCAACTCGAGTACTGCCCTACATTCGCACCGGAGATAAGCGTCTGGCTTAACCTCACACCCGATCACGTCGATTGGCACAAAGGCCTGGAAAATTACATCAATGCCAAACGCCGCCTGTTCAAAAATCAACACTTTAATCAATATGCCGTTTTGAACATGGATGATGATATTGTGGCCACGACGCCGACCACCGCCGAGATCTTTCCGTTTTCCCAGGACTCGGAGCTGGATGGATATGTTCAAGGCGCCTATCTGAGCGACGGTTTTATATGCTGCCGCCGCAGAATGAGCGATGATGTCATCCTGCCGGCCGCTGAGCTGCCGATCAAAGGCAAGCACAATCTGGAGAATGCGCTTGCCGCTGTTGCTTGTGCGCGCCTGGCGGGGGCGGACATCAACGCCATCAAATCCGGGCTTAAATCGTTTAAAGGTTTGGAGCACCGCCTCGAATATGTAGACACTATAGACGGTGTAGCTTTCTATAACGACTCTAAGGCGACCAATACTGTTTCAGCCATTAAAGCGCTTGAATCTTTCCCGAATGAGCAAGTAGTTCTCATTGCCGGGGGAAAAGACAAGGGAACCTCCCTTACAGAATTTGTTCATGTTGTCAGAAAACGAGCCAGTGCTGTTATCCTCATAGGGGAGGCCACGGCAAGATTCGAATCGGAGTTGAGAGATGGCGGGGTGCAAAATATATATCCCGTGGCTACGCTCGAAGCGGCAATAAAGCTGGGATGCCAGCTCAAACAAGGACCAGTGCTTCTCTCACCGGCATGCGCCAGCTTCGATATGTTCAAGGACTATGAGGATAGAGGGCGTGTCTTCAAAGATATTGTCCGTGCAAAACTCAAGGAGGTCGCGCCTCAAGCGTGATGCGCAAAAAGTGCATCCTGAGCTTGCCGGCGTCGGCTCAACGACAAATCACTTTGACGAGCGCAACGATCCTCACTTTCGCGGTCTGCCGGACAAAGGCATAATCGCGGTCACCATGGCTCTCTGCCTCTTCGGTCTCATGGCTGTTTTCAGCGCTTCTGCACCCGAGGCGCTCGTTTCATTTCATGACGTGACAGCTGAGCTGCGCAAACAAACGATCGCTTGCATGATCGGTTTATTCTTGATGTTCACGATCAGTCGCTATGACTATCGCAAGATCAAAAAGTGGTCCTGGCCGCTCGGCTTTGTTTCTCTCTTTCTTCTGGCTCTTACATTAGTGCCTGGACTGTCGACCGAAGCGTTCGGCGCATCGCGTTGGCTGAAGTTGGGTCCGGTTCAGTTTCAGCCGAGCGAACTGGCAAAAGTGGCATCAATACTGCTTTTGGCCTCAGGGCTTTCAAAACATTTCTGGTGGAAACGAGAGATGCTCTTCCGCATCGCCCTGGTCATGGCGATGGCTGCCATTGTTGTGAAACAGCCGGATCTCGGCAGCACGATGATGATACTCTCGGCGCTGGTCGCCCTCTTGTATGTCAGCGGAACCAATCATGTTCTCCTCTTCGCGGCGTTGCTCAGCGGCGGCGCGCTCGTCTGGCATAAAGTTCAAAACACACCGTATCAGATGGCGCGCATCCAGAGCTGGTTGAACCCATACATCAATCCACAAAAGGAAGGATGGAACATAATTCAGGCTCAACTTGCCATCGGATCCGGTGGTTGGTTCGGAGCGGGCTTCGGCCGTTCGCTGCAAAAGTTGCATTATCTTCCGGTTCAGCATGCCGACTTCATCTTCGCAGTCATAGCAGAGGAGATTGGCTTTCTGGGCTGCTTAGCGTTGATCAGCTTGTTCATCGTCTTCGGCTACTATGGCTTCAAGGTGGCGCTCGATGCTCGAACGTTATTCGGACGTTTGCTGGCTATCGGTATAACCAGCTCGATCTGCACTCAAGCGACGGTAAACATCATGGTGACGACCGGCTGCATTCCCGTGACTGGTATCACTTTACCCTTTATCAGTTATGGCGGCAGCTCGCTTGTTATTACACTGGCGATGGTCGGTATTTTGCTTTCCGTTTCTCGCGATCGCATGGCCAAAGATCAAGACGAACATGCTGATGCCGAACCGGCGCATGCCTAAATGACCAGACACCGGATCATTCTTTCTGGCGGTGGGACAGGCGGGCATGTCTATCCGGCTCTTTCCGTTTGGGAGCAGTTGGAAAACGATCCCGGCGTCGAGGCCATCCTTTATATAGGTGCTAAAGGGCACATTGAAGAGAGGATCGCCACGGCCCGAAAGATCGATTTTGTCGGACTGGAAGTTTCCGGTTTGCCGCGCAAACTTTCGCCATCATTAGTGCGCTGGTTTTTTCAAATGCGAAACGCCATTGCCGAGGCGAAGAAAATTTTTTCCACATTCAAGCCGACCGTCGTTTTAGGAACCGGTGGTTACGCATCGGCGCCACCACTCTTCGCGGCAATGCAATTGAACGTGCCATTTGCTGTCCATGAGCCCGATGCTCATCCCGGCCTGGTCAACCGTTTGTTCGCAAAGAACGCTAATCTCGTTTCCCTGGGAATGAAGGGGGCGGAGGAGCGATTGAAGTGTGGGCAAGGGACGGTTGTGGTAAACGGCAATCCGATTCGCAAAGGTTTCATCGAGCCAATCGATCGCCGGACGGCGCGCCAAAACCTTGGTCTTTCGCCGGAGCTGAAGACGATCGCCATCACTGGAGGATCGCAGGGCGCGCGCGCGATCAACGAAAGTGCCTGCGGCTGCATTCAACGATTGCTGGCTCACACACCCGAGCTGCAAGTGATTCATCAAGCCGGCGATAAGAACATGGATGATGTTACAGCCAAGATCAAAGAAGTCGAGTTGCAATCATCCGCTGCCGGATCGATTTTGAACAATCCGCGCTTTTGCCTGCGTTCTTATTTCGAAGACATGTCGCTCGTTTATGCAGCCGCTGATTTAGCGGTCTGCCGCTCGGGCGCCATGACAATATCGGAGCTGGCTGCCATGTCACTGCCGGCTGTTTTTATTCCATATCCTCACGCTGCTCAAAATCATCAGATGCACAACGCCCGATCCGTGGAAGAGCAAGGAGCGGCGCTGGTCATAGCTCAGGATGACCTGACCTCCGATCGATTGTCGGAGGTTCTTATCAGTCTCTTCTCGGATGAGAGCAAGCTCTCATCGATGCGAGAAGCGATGAGCAAAATTGGTAAGCCCAAAGCGGCTGCCGATTTAGCCGAGCAGTTGAAACAGTTGAGTGCGCAATACCAAAGCCCGGCAGGCCAGGCTGCGGACAACGACTGAGTGAATCAGTCAGGTTTACGCAACCGGCACAGGACTTTGAGAAAGTACTGTTGAATTTGTCATGTCCGAAATCGGATCGATGGAGATCGAGAGCTTAATTGCCTTTCGCTCGATTTCCGCCACGATCGATTCCATCTCCCGGACAATTTTGACAGTCTCATGCTGCTCGCCCTGATGACGCGCAACAGCTTCCTTTAGTTGAGTAACTGTAGTTCTTAAAGTGTTATTGTTGTGGGGAAAAGACATATCTCCCACCCTCTAAACGTACGCCAGATTCGAAGTAACTCCGTGTCTTCCGCAGGTGGACAAAGCCGACCAACCTGTCAGGAGTGTAACATAGGGTCTTTGGGCTGGCGGCCATTAATTTATGTGAGACTAAGTTAATACGTCGACCGATACTCGCCGCATCAAGGCCAGTTTGATATTTGCAGAATATCGCTCAGTTATAAGACTTATTCACATTTGCCAGCGTTTAGATCTACTCGCTTGCGTGCGGAAAAACGTGAAACGATGTGAAGGCAATCGGCCGCACTATCCTTCAACCGTCTTTCCCATTACCCTATATGTGGTGGCATGAGGAACTGGGAAAAATGCTCGAACGGCTCCTGAAATTATTTGTCGAAAAACCCCCCAAGATAGATCACTCGGATCTGACAGGCTTAGAGCGCATGAACAAGATGCGCCGTAAAACCGACGAGATAGCGAAGCTTCACGATGTGATCAATGATGAGGATCAAAGCCAGAGCGATGGCGAATTGCGGCGCGACTTTCTTACCAAGGCGCGAGAGTTCGAGATCGGAAACAGTTGGAAAGAATGCACATTCAGAGAAAAACACGAAAAGGACGGCAAGACCGCCCGGATGATTCCTGATTGGCAAGATCGAGTCAGACATCTTCCTGGATTCGACGCTGATCCGCAATATTGAATAAGAAGCTGTAGAGGATGTGAGTCGATCAGTTGTGGCAGAGTGCTCGATGTAGTACTTTGTGTGTGTCTCCTTGCCGTCAGGAAAACGCCAACCCGGGAGAAAAGATGGATCCCGTTTCGATTACAGCTGTAGCAACAATCGCCATCCTGTTTATCTTTTTGATCGCCGGCTGGACATCGTTCAGCAAGCGCTTGAGGGCACGACGCCTGGCTTTATTGTCCGACAGTCTCAAGCGAATGAAGGCTGTGATAGCGGAGCTGACGGAACGTGTTAATGATGCCGATCAGCATTTGAACTACGCACCTGAAAAACGCAGCGCGGCAACATCGGCGAAGTTGGAATCGGCCGCCTCCGATCTTGTCACCATAACCGATTGCCTGCCGACCATCGAGCAGTTGATTGTCGAACGGCGTTTGAACGACGCCGCCGATCTTTTGTCGGCATCGACAAGGGTGATCGAGAAGGTGATGCGCGTGCTCGCTCAACTCGATCCGCTATTGATCGAGCACAGGCCGCAAATCGGCCAGACGAAGCCGGACAACAGCAGCGTCATAAAGTTACAAGATAAGCGGCGATCGAACTAGTTTTTGCCTGCCATAGCTCAGGCATGATCTGGAAAACGATGTTAGATCAATGGTTTCACATATGGTGATGCACTATTGAGTTTAGTTGCACATCGCGGACGGCAACTCAAATGACATGAGCTAGTACGCGCCACCGCAAACGGTGCAAAAGAATTTTTGCAAAACGCGAAGTTTTAAGCAAAAAAAGTGGCTTAGGCTCTTACCTTCGCTGAAAGAATTTGTCAGAATAAAAAGAGAAGAGATTCATTTGCGGATGTCGTTGATCGAAACGCAGGCGCGACGTAATCGCACGGTTTGTCGTGGCGGTGGCGGTTCCGTTTGGCCCAACGCGGTTCGACACAGAGCCTCTTCGTCCAAAAATCAAAAAAGGAGTGCTGCTATGAGCAAGAAGAAGAAAAAATCAAGCGCTGCGAAAATGGTTGCTGCCCCTGAAACCGCCACGCTCGAAAGCACCAGTGAAGGTGGCGCGGACGGTGAAGGCGCTGAGCAAGAAGAAGCGAAGCTAGAGGAAGAAACAGCTCCTCAAGAGAGCGGTGAGGAAAGTGCCTCCGAAGAGTCCGCTGAAGCGCCGGCTGAAGAAGCCAAAGAGGAAGAATCAAGCGAACCTGCAGCCGAAGCTGCAGAAGAAACGAAGGAAGAAGAACAATCGAGCGAATCTTCAGCCGAAGCACCAGCTGAAGATGCTAAGGAAGAAGAATGCACCGAATCAAAAGAAGAGTGTTCCGAACCATGCGCTGAGGCACCTGCTGATGAAGCGAAGGAAGAAGAATGCTCCGAATCGAAAGAAGAGTCTTCTGAACCATCCGCTGAGGCGCCTGCTGATGAGGCGAAGGAAGAGGAATGTTCCGAATCAAAAGAAGAGTGCTCTGAACCATGCGCTGAGGCACCTGCTGATGAGGCGAAGGAAGAGGACAGCGAACCGGCTGCTGAGGCACCAGCCGAGGAAGCCAAAGAAGAATCTTCCGAGCCTGCCGCCGAATCCGAAGCACCGGCTGAGGAAGCCAAAGACGAAGATTCAGAGCCGGCTGCTGAGGCACCAGCCGAGGAGTCCAAAGAAGAATCTTCCGAGCCGGCCGCCGAAGCCGAACCACAAGCGGAGGAAGCCAAAGAAGATTCAGAACCGGCTGCTGAGGCACCAGCAGCGGAAAGCGAAGAAGAATCTTCCGAGCCTGCCGCCGAATCCGAAGCACCAGCAGAGGAAGCAAAAGAGGAGTCGTCTGAAGCTCCGGCGGAAAACGACGAACCTCCAGCAGAAGTGGAAGCATCCTCTGAAGACGCAGCTGAATCGAGCGAAGAAACCAAGGCTGAGGAAGCCGCTGAGGAGCCAAAGGCGGAAGACGAAGCATCATCAAGCGATGCCGAAACAGTGCCCGAGGAGAAGGAGAGCGACACCGAAGTTGCTTAGATCCAAGTTAACCTCCTGATCGACACTACACAATGATCAGAACGTGCCCTTCGTTTCAACAACGAAGGGCATCGCTTTTGAATTGTCTGTCACTTCGGAAAGAAGGCACTGACGATCGCCAGTAAAATGCTTATACCGAGAAATGAAATGGCAATCTTGTGAGTTGTATCGTCTTTGAAAAACTTGGCGGCAAAATAGAAGAAAACGGCGAACATTGCCCAGTAACAGATATATCTCGCGTTTATCAAAGTGAGGATAAGACCTGCCCAGGCAGGATGAACATCGAGCAGACAGATCCTTGATGTTTGCTGGAGATGGCCCAGAGGCGAAAGTTGAGGCATAACTTGCTTACCTCGTTGCAATGCATAAACCAGCGGTGTGCCGTCGCTTTGTATAATCAGCTGCCCCAGCCCGTTGTAGCCATGGATGAGAAACGTATCGGGCACGCTCATGTTGGTTTTGCTTGAGATGTGCGCGCAATTAATACAACCGGGATATCGCGCTGCTTCATTCGGCCATGGCGCCCCATGCATCAAGGCGTTCAAAAATGCATCCACGTTTGCCTCGCCTGGCACGGAGACAATTTGCACAATCGGGTAGTCTTTGCGCAAGGTATAGCTGTTCTTATATGAAAAATCGCCGATCTCCGAAAGCGAATCGGGATAGAACTGATTGCGTTTGAAGTACAAACCACATGTGGTGGCAATGTTCACCACTTGTTTTACGATATCTATATCAGGATGATCGCTGTGATAGTAAACCCGACCGTCAGAATCGCGCAGTCCATCGGGAGCAAACATGAGCCAATAATGCTTTTCCATAGGCGGAGCGAGCATGATTTCACCAAGCTCTTGAAGTGTATAGCCATATGAATCGAACAATACTTTTTGATCGTTGCCATCAATACTCATAACAATATTTTTCGGCGTCGAAAGCCTGATGTTCACACGTTCGTCCGGTCAAACAAACTGCTTTTCCGTCTTTGCCACCTTGGCATTTTGAGCTGAGGTAGAGTAAGTCCAGGAGAGGATCAGAAAGAACAAAAACGGAGCCAGCATCAGCACGGCAAAGAAACCGGCTGTAACGAGCGGATGGGCGCCAACCTTTCGCACTTCCTCTACAGCGGATGAAATCAACTCCGTCGCGTTCTTGTGCTGCTCGTCCTCCGTTGTGTCCTCCGGGGCGGAGATCTCGTTTCTAACGCGCAGGTCTTTTAGCTTTTGCTCGCGCACCGATCTTTCCGCTTGCGATGCATACTGGTGAAGCTCCTTCACTTCCTTAGCCAGATCGTGCTTCCCAAGCGTGTCGCACATGGTTGAGATGTTAATCACGGTACGGGCCGTGTCGGCATGCGAATAGCCAAGAGCGCCTGTTTGAGCGTCAAGCAGCTTCAAGGACCAATCGATTGCCTTCTCGAGATCGCCTTTGTTGGATGAGATTGTGACGAGCGTTTTCAGCGCCAGCAATGTAAGGTGATGGGTCGGCGGAAGATGGGTGAGAGAACCCATGAAGAGTTGTTCGGCTCGTGACATGCTGCCACTTTCCATAGCACGCATTGCTTCTGAAAAAAGCTGGCTGCCGCGTTCTTCGTCCATCTACCCAGTCGTCTGAAAAAATACAGTAAAGTGTCCAAGAGACAGTATAGCCGTTTTACACATATATCCCCCGCCGGCCCGAGGGTTGCCGATCGCCTCCAGCGCATCGTTCCTTTACCGCCGCTGAACCCCCTTACACCTTAGCGCCCGCTAAGAAGCATGAGGCAGGACGACGCTATCGCTCTCATGGGATTGAGATTGCTAAGAACGTACTAATGCGAATCGCATCTCTATGGTAAATCATTGCCTGGTGAACTTCATCGTTGAGCATCCTTAAGCTTCGCTTCACTAAGTTGGTATGCTGGCGTCCTGATATTTGCATGACAAGCAAAGAACAAACAAAGCTAGATGCTCTTACAGCCTTGCGGTTTGCGGCTGCTTTCCTGGTCGTCCTTGGACACTCCAGGAATGATTTCATTTGCCTGGCTCCAATGCCCGATCGCATCGTCTTCAACCAGGCAGTGACATTCTTTTTTGTTCTCTCCGGATTCATTCTCACCTACGTCTATCCGAAACTTACCAACAAGACATCCATTGTCTCTTTCCTGAGCAAGCGATTCGCACGCCTATGGCCTTTGCATGCAGCGGTCTTCGCCATGCACAAAGCGCTTGTCGTAAAAGCATTGGTGACGATTTACGGAGCAGCGCCATTGTCGCTCGTTACTGCGGCCAACCTCTTGATGGTGCACGCCTGGGTACCGCTCGTGCAATTTTTCTTCTCCTACAATGCGCCCTCCTGGTCAATCTCAACCGAGTTTTTCTTCTATCTCTGTTTTCCTCTGCTCTTACTGGCGATGAGGCGAGCCTTTTGGCTTCCACTATTAATCACGGGCGCGCTGGTTGTCTTCTTTATCAGTGTTGCCAATTGGCTTCAACTGCCGGTCTCACACGAGAGTCGCGTCAGCATTGAGGCACTGGTGTATATAAATCCCTTAGCTCGAATCTTCGAGTTTGCCGTCGGCATGGTGACGGCGCTTGTCTTTGAAAAACTGGCGAGCCCAACCGGGCACAAGGCGGACAAGCGGCGAACGATCAGCTTTACGATCTTGGAAGTCATCGCTCTCGCTTTCACGGGCATTCTTATGTATTGCACGATGGACGTCTCGCACGCCGCAGAAACGCTGCCTTTCATCGGTAAAGCAGGTGCTTGCTGGCTGAAGTACTCAGGCGTGCCGTTTATAGGATTCAGCTTGACGGTTCTCGTTTTCGCCTTCGGCAGAGGGCTGATTGCCAAACTGCTCTCCACACCGCCGGCGGTGCTGCTCGGAGACATCAGCTACGCCGTATATCTATGCCATTATCCATTACTCATGTACAGAAGGTGCTTTATACCTCAGGCGAATTCGACATCAGCCTTCATCGCTTTCGTGGCAATCCTCTTGATCGTTAGCCACCTCTTCTACATCGTTCTTGAGAAGCCGGCGCGTCGATATATTGCCATGCTACTGCAAGCAACCTTGCTCAATCCCAGACAAGGGCTGGACAAGGCTGCCTCCTGGTGCCGTTTGCGCTGGTCGATGATCCGCTACGCATTCATTTCGCTTGGTTTTGAAAAAGCATGCAAAATGCTCTTCAGAAATGTAGTGGCACCGCAGTTTAAAACATCTCTGGTTTGGCGAGCCCTTGAGGTATCATGCCTGGTGCTTGTAATCGTCACTCTGCATCCAGCCATAACGCGCCTTTCCTCCAGTCAGGCTCATGTATTCATGTCGCACAGAAACAGCTTGGCTAAGGATATTTCTGTCGGGAACGGACTGCAGCTCGAGACAGTCGTCACTCGATCAGGTTCGAATTCGACCCATCTTGATTTCGTCTGGAAGTCCAGGCAAGCAGAGCGCCTGCATTATTACCTTTTTGTGCATCTGCTCGATGAGAAAGGCAACAAGTTTTTCGAGCAGTCGGCGAACTTCGCGCCGCGGCCGGCTACCGTTCAACCAGGCGATCTCTGGCTTGAATCAATCTCCATTCCCAGCGATCAATTGAACAAGGCGCAACAAGTCGGTTTGATTGTCGTCAAAGAAAACGAAGGGCTGATGCCGTTTTCCAGCGGTAACACCGACATGTCCAGTTTGCGTCTGCTCGTACCCGTCAATGCGATTCTCGCTTCGGCTAAGCGTCGCGCCATATCGATGTGAGGAGCGAGGCATTGGCTACATCGAGCAAAACGAGACTATTTTTGATCAGTTTCGCCGCTCTGTTTTTTGAAATTCTGATGATTCGCTGGGTGTCCAGCGAAGTCGTCGTATTCGGTTACTTCAAAAACTTGATCCTCATGGGCGCTTTTGTCGGTCTTGGTCTCGGCTGCGCCGGCGCCCGCAAGGGACCTGAAGCGGGAGGCGCGAGTGAGGCGGACGATGCCGGTTCCCAATCCATCAAAAAAGCCGATCACGAGCTCGCCCTGATCAGT
>JAJPJO010000107.1 GCA_021324135.1 Pseudomonadota bacterium | reverse complement strand
TTTACAATATACATCGTCAACTAAGGCAGGCCGGCCGGGTACAAAAAGGGATGAAAATGACATATCCTTTATGAGTATGGAAAAGACCAGCTGGTCAAAGACGATGCGCTTTCGAATGGCGCTGGCAATGAGCCTTTCCGGGCTCATTCCGATTATTGTCTGCCATGCTATCGTCTTCGGCTTCAACAGCGATTTCTTCAATAACCTGGCGCGCCTGGCCCCCTGGTACGTGCCTCTCGTCGCTATCCTGTTGGTGCTCAACTGGTTCCTGGCCGATTTGATTTTGAAGCCGATCAGCCGCCTCTTGCAGTCCACCAATCAGCTTGCCAATCTGGACATCCGCGAACGCCTCGAGGTTGACCCCAACGAGCCGGCTGAAACACTTGAGCTTCGAAAAATCATCAACAAACTGCTCAACCGCCTGGATGAATCGCTGAGCATCCAATGTCAGTTCGTCTCGGATGCCAGCCACGAGCTGCGAACGCCTCTCACATCGATTCAAGGCTATACGAAACTGCTCTTGCGCCGCGGCGCCAACATCGACTCCAATCTGCTCGGCGAGGCGTTGCAGACGATCTCGGATGAATCGGGGCGGCTGATTCGTTTGGTCTCCGACCTGTTGCAATTGGCTCGGGCAGACGCCGGACAAGCAATCGTCAGCCAATTCGAGATCGTCGATCTTCGCGACGTCGTTGCCTCAGTCGAAGACACCGTAATCATGGTGGCGCCCGAGCAAGTGGAAGTGCAATTCATCATGCCGCAGACAGCCATCTGGGTAAACGCTGATGGCGACCGACTCAAGCAAGTATTTTTGAATCTGTCGAACAATGCCATCAAGGCGACACAAGCAGGCGGCAAGGTCACCGTCACCGTCAGATCGAGCGGCAATCAAGCAATCGTGCGGGTGATCGATACCGGCATCGGCATAGCCCCGGCCGATCAACAACGCATATTCGATCGCTTCTACAGAGTGGAGCGATCGCGCACGCGCAGCCGCTTGTACGGGGGCGGCTCCGGTCTCGGGCTTGCCATCGCCCTTACGATCATCAGAGCGCATGGTGGAACGATTGATCTCGAATCGGAGCTGAACAAAGGCTCGACATTCACTGTGCGCTTGCCTCTGGCCAAGAAGGACGAATCGAGGATTAGTTTGCCTCCGCCGCAAGATGATGAAGACGAGCCTCTGAAGCTGCCCGAGAGCGATGAGCAAAAGGCGCGAGAATTGGCTGCTGAAGAGGCCGTCAGCGAGAGCGCCTGATCGCAGGCGATAGAGCAAGCGACTTACTTGAGGCGCACTAAGTCCGCTACGACCTCATCGCGACTTTGCCAGACGCCGTCTTGTTCCGTCTCTGCGATGTTGGCGCTGGAGACGGGCTTGAGCAGCCAGTGGCAGAAGGAGAGTGCCGTGAGCGCGGCAGCAATCTGGCAGGTGATGTAGGGCGCGACGTCGATTGCGCGGATGCCGGTTATTGTATCGGTGAAGATACGAGCCACGGTTACAGCCGGGTTGGCGAAGCAAGTCGAGGATGTGAACAGAATTGCACCGGCGACATAGGCACTGACAGCGGCGGGCAACGCTGCCGGACGGAAGCGAGCGCAGCAGGAAATTGTGCAGATCAGCCCGAATGTAGCGATGAGCTCTCCTGTGCATTGCCCATAGCCCGTACGAGCTGTCGTGCTGAATACCACAGCCGGCAACTCGAACATCACATTAGCCGCCATCACTCCGGCAATGGCGCCCAGAACCTGGGCAAGCATGTACAGGGGGACGTGGCTCCAGCTCATCGTTTTTGTCAAAGCATTGACGAGCGACACGACAGGATTGAAGTGTGCTGAAATCTCGCCGAACATGTTTATCAGTGCATATAGAACGAAACCGGTAGCCACCGCCACTGCAATGACAGTGATACCAATTGTGCCACCATCGATTTTGTGAATCAGAGCACCGGATCCGACTACGGTCGCCAGGAGAAAGGCTGTTCCTATGAATTCGCAAGCAAGACGTCGAAGCAGCATGGTTGTGTCCCCCGATTTAAATCTTAAAACTGGAAGTAGATGTATGCCGGTGATGTATCAGGCGCGAAGACGAGCAGCAAGGCGACTAGCGCGGCGAGATAGACCGGCTTGAACATTGGAGCGAGACTGCGCGGCAAAAATTTCGGCACTGATGTGATCCCTGGAGTTTCCTTTGATTTTGAAACAATGACCTGAATAATCCAGAAAGCGGCGAGCGCAAATGGAATGATTGGATAAATCAGCGCACCATTTGTATTCATAATCGTCGGCTGCCAGCTCGCCAGACCTTCCGCCGCCGGTTGCAGAAAGAGCATCTTGGCCAACATCTTACTGGCTGTTTCCATGGATGTGGCGCGGAACATGACCAGACCGATGCTATGAGTAATGAAAGTCAGAGCAATTGCGAAGTACAGAAAAGCCTGGGTTTTAGTGAGCTGGGTCAGGCTTGCACTGCGCTCCACCGTCTGCCTCCACATACGGTGCAGAGCCAGAACGATACCGACGTAAAATCCCCAGACGACGAAATGAAATGCCGCACCGTGCCACAAACCGCCCAGAACCATGGTGATGACCAGATTGCGGTAGGTTTGCACCGAGCCTCCCCGGCTGCCCCCCAGAGCGATAAAGACGTAGTCGCGCAACCACGTCGACAGTGTTATGTGCCAACGCCGCCAGAATTCATTGTAAGAAGGCGATAGATAGGGAACGCTGAAGTTAATCGGAACCTTCAATCCAAATAACAGAGCCGAACCGCGGGCGATATCAGAGTATCCGCCGAAATCGAAGAGCACCTGGAAGGCGAAAGCCCACGTCGCCAGCCAGAGATCGGCACAGGTAAGCATGTCCGGGTGAGCATAACAGCGGTCGACCAGTACGGCTAACATGTCTGCGAGAACCACTTTTTTGAAGAGCCCAAAAATGATCAGCTCGACGCCGCGATTAAAGTCATCAGCGCTCAGCTTGTGCTCCTCGCGTAGCTGGGGAACGAAGTCCTGGTACCGTTTGATCGGCCCGGCAATCTGGGTCGGGAAGAAGCTGGGGAAGAGTGCGAATTCAATAAAGGACTTGACTGGTTTGTCACCACGATAAATATCGACAAGATAGTGAATGAATTCGAAGACGAAAAACGAGATGCCGAGCGGAAGGATGATTTCCCAGGAGATATTGGGAATCTTGTGCAAGCCGACGGTTGTGAACAAGCTGTTCAGAAAATCATGAGTGAAGTATGCATACTTGAAATAGCCGAGCGTGACCAGATTGACGACAAGAGCGAAGGCGAGCCATTTACCTTTATTCTTCTGGCTGCGGTGAATCAAAAAGCCGAAGATGTAGTTTGCTAACGTCAATCCGAAGATCAAGACTCCGTATATCGGCTTCCAGAACATGTAAAAGAAATAGCTTGCCACCAAAAGTAGTGGCGCACGCCATTTGAACGGCATGAGCCAATAGAGGATTACCACCACCGGAAGAAAAATCATATATGCCAGGCTGTTGAAGAGCATCGCGATTGTTCTCCCTAGAGCTGCTTATCGCTGGCGGCGGCGACTGATGAACGAGCTGTACCTTTTGTATCTTTTGTATTTCTTGTGTTTTTTGTGACGCTCATTCCATTCTCCTCGTCATTCGAGAGACAGGCGACAAGTGCGTTCTGCGAGGCGATGAAACGAGCGATGATGTCGTGCAGTTTGGCGCCTCCACTGGCATTCATATGAGCCCAGTCGGTGAAGTCGTACTGGTCGGCGTGCTTTTGATACTCCTCGTTGGCATCGAGAAAGGCGAAGTTGTATTTCTGTGCCATCGCTTTGAGCATGTCCACATGTCGAGCATACACACCGTCTCTCATGCATCGCTGTGCGGTGCTGGTGACGGGCATGTTCACAACCACCACATCAATTCCGCGCTCCTTGAGGGTCTCAAGGCACATGTCGAACCATTGTCGTTGATTGTTATACAAAGGATCGTTTGCCGTCTTATAGCGACTGAAGCAATCCTCGACCGCATCAACGTAGTTGTAGGGCGATGTCGGATGAGCAACGAAAACGCCCTTCTGTATCTCAGCTCTATGCATGGCGAACTTGCGGTCTTCTTCGCTGACTTGCTCCAACGGGCTGGGCGGAAGCGATTTGAGAATCGGAGACAACAGAGAGGTCGCTTCATGCGTGAGCAGTTGCTGCACAGGCTGGGCCTTGCCCTTGAAGTAAAGCAGGCTGTTAACGTAATAATCGATGCGCTGCCACCACTGCGGCATCGCCAGATCGACAAGTTTACCGTCATCGGTGAAACGCGAAAGATAGCGATAGTGCCTGGAGGAAGCGGCGTGGCTGAAACGGTTGTCGATGAAGTCGCGCGGGGTCGTTCCAATCACGACAATCTTAGGCTTATGCTCACCACAAAAGAGCGTTTTTGCAATGATGCAATCATCTGAAGCCATCGCGCCCGGCAGACCGAAATTGAAGGCACGCATGTTGTTCAATCTGGCATACTTCTTGAGCAGCGCTTCGAAATAGCGACTCTCGTGGTCGACGACCAGATCGACATCCTGCTGCCTGAACGCCGCCTCTTGCCACCAGGTAGGGTGCATCATCACAGACGAGCCGAGCAGCACCACATCTGGTGCCTTGCTCTGATTCTTATAATCGTTGGTCGCCCACCAGACCCAAGTCCTGATTGCAGGCAAGCTGTCGGCATCGATGTGCTTAATCGGGTCGATGAGCACGAGGGCAAAATTCATGGCCGCGAAAACAAGCACCGCGCCCACTAGCTGAATGTTTCTCATTCGGGCAATTATGCTCTTAAAGCCCATGGTTGTTTCGTTTGGACACTACAGAAGATGCCGATAGTATCAGATCTAATGAAAACCTATCCTTAGATAAGCTCCACCTTGCAGCCTGGCTTAAAGCCAACAAAGGTTGCACAGAATCTATGCAACCTCTGCCGGTTTGTTCGGTGATGAACGACCTGAAAGTCCTATGAGGCAGCCGATTCCTGAGTCTCGGCAGCTGCAGCAGCTTCCCCTTCGCCCGCTTCTTCCGCCTTTTCTTCTTCTTCGGCACGAGGTGCGGCGGCTTTGGCCACGACAGCATCATGCGGATTGAGGATTTTTACCTTGTCGGAAACCTTGAGATCGGAGATGAGAATTACTGCATCAACCTCGGTCAGCATGCTGAGATCGGCCTCAACAATGTCCGGAATGTCCGAGGGCAGGCATTCGATTTCGACTTCTTGCTCCATTTCAAAGAGTTGCGCACCTTCGACGACGGCTTTGGAAGTTCCGGAGAACTTGATTGGCACCGTCACGGTAATCTTCTTGTCCATTCTCACTCTGTAGAACTCGACGTTGAGCAGATCGCCGGTAGTCGACTTGCGTTGAACGTGTCTAATAATCACATTGATCGGTTTGCCATTGCTGACTTCCAACTCAAGCAAGTGCGAGAAGGCGCTCGAGGGGAGTCTGGAGAACTCACGCGCCGAGAATTGCAAGTTTTCCGGCTCCTGATTGGCGCCATACATGGTCGCGGGCACATTGCCTTCGCGGCGAATCTGGTTGGGCGTCTTCTGATCTCGCTTGCTGACCTTTAGCTTGTACTTTTCCATGACCGTTTGATCCTATCGATTGATTTTGGATGGCGCTCATTTGAGCGCCGCGCCGGCGGCTATTAGCCAGCGAAACACTGGGGCGCAAGGATTCGAACCTCGGAATGCCTGGACCAAAACCAGGTGCCTTACCACTTGGCGACGCCCCAACAAGGCAAGAGAACGTTGATTCTATTCAAGATATAGGCTTTATGTCAACGCAAAAAGGCTTTGTTTGAACGGCTTTTGACAGAAGAAACGATTTTTGACATTGCGGCGAATTAATCTATTCTTCAGAATCGTTCAGCACGAGCAGCGAACTAATCATGGTTGTGCCAAACTGGGATTAGTTGAGAGATGAACATGCCGAAGGAATGAAGCATGCAAAAGAAAGGCAGAGCGGTCTGGACAGCATGTGCACTTGTCTCAATCACGGTATCGCTTTTGGCAGGGATTGCTTATCACAGGCTCAATGAGCCCAACAACGACCTGCTGCAAATACCCGATCTGGAGCCGCCACCAGCGCCGGCGCCGATCAGGAGCGACACCCGCAAAGTCAATTTGAACAACGAAGGCGTCAGGGCCCTCAATCGCGGAGAATTCAAAACCGCCATTGAGAACTTCGAAGAATCCTTGAAAATGGATCCGACCTACGCCGTGGCTCGCTCGAATCTCTCGATTGCATACAACAATTTGGGGCTGCATTTGAAAGATAAGCCGAATGAATCGATCAAGATGTTTCACAAAGCAGTCTATCTCCAGTCCAACAATCAGACATCTCGATCGAACCTGGACGCGATAATCAGTATCCTCGGAAGCGATCCAAAGAAGTTTGAGGATCGAGTTGCGCTGGCTGACGCGGCAAAAAATGAGCACGATTGGGTTGGTGCAATCGTCGAGTACAGGGCTGCTCTAGCGATCAAGAATGATGCTGACGTGCATGCTAAACTCGCCGATGTTTATCGCGATGCAGGGAATCAAGCAAAGGCGGCTCAGGAGTATCAAAATGCTCGCGATATCAAAGAGACGCTCACGGGTGGCTCAGCGCAATCTCAATTGCGCTCACCAATTCCCTGAGAAGCGATTTCCAGTTAGGATTGAACCAAATGCGAATCTTCTCCTGTTTGTATAGGACACTCTATGGCAGTGCAGCGCTTGTGCCGCTTGTTTTGCTGCTGGTCATTTCTTTGAGTCCGGCAAGACCGGTAATTGCAGAACCAAAGCAAACGGTCTTTGACCTGTCCAATGATTTTTCATTTGAAGCAAACCCAAACAAGGTCTGGCAATACGGATACACACCAACGAATACTTTATCGGTAGATCAATTTCGTTTTCAAAAAAATGTTACCTTCGATACGACTGGCGTTGGATTCTGGCATCCAGATAAAAATAACGGACCCGGTCCTGATTATTACCCGTACATCGCCTGCAACAAAAGTAATAAGACGCAATTGGTCTTCGGAGGATTGGCGTTCCGTCCAGGCGAAGTAGCGATGGAGTCCAGCCGCAGCGGACAATACGGACTGATCCGATTTGTCGCTCCGGAAAATGGCAGCTACGAAATAAGCGCCAAATATGAAGGAATCCATTATGGATTGTCAACGACAGACGTCCACGTTCTTCATAACAGCAAATCGCTTTTTGATGCAGACATCGATGGTTACGGCGGCGACCCCGACTTTCATAAAGTAGAAGGCGCAAATCCCAGAGCCGAATATTCCGGGAAAGTAGCCCTGAGAAAAGGCGACACGATCACTTTGGCAATTGGCTATGGTAAGAACAAAACGAACTCCTGCGATACAACAGGTCTATTTGCAAAAATCACGTTGGCAGACCACTGATGTTACTCTGTGATGTTACTTTGCCGCGGCAGCCTTTATTTGCTGCGCTTCCGCCATCAGTGATTGCGCGAAGTTCAGCGACGCC
>JAJPJO010000327.1 GCA_021324135.1 Pseudomonadota bacterium | reverse complement strand
TCGAAATCGAAATCGAAATCGAAATCTAACTCTAGCTAGAAGTCCAAGTCGAAGCCGAAGTCGAAATCTAACGTGAAGTCAAAGTCGAAGTCGAAGTCGAAGTCAATCTAATAGGACTCGCGTACTTTTTCGTAGTCGTTTTTGACCCAGCTATATCCAGGGGTTATGTCATGAGCAGCGATGTAGTCTGCTTCAAAACTGACAACCTGGCGCTGCGACTTGCTCGGGAATGTTAGACCGGGATTGCCGTTCAGGCTCTCGATTACGGAGCGAAGCTGTCCTGTGAAGCGCCTGCTGCCTGTCGAGTCCAGCACGGAGACTGTAATCTGGCGGTCCTTGGTCACCGTGACTTTTACCGTAGCGCGGCCCGGCTCGTCGGCGACTTCGCTCCAGCGCTCGTAGATCGCGCGCGAGAATTGCTTGTGCCACTGCTCCCAGGCGAGTACCATCTCCCTGTTATTGCTCTCGGTGCCGAGATCGAAACCTTTGGGAAGCTTGAATTCATCGGGCTTTACGATGCCCATGCGCATGTCGTTGGCGTGCGCCTGACCTTGAAGCGGTGTTCCAAATGAAGCGGTATCAACTAAACCTTGCAGCGGCGCGGAGGTTGAGGCGGGGGCGCGAGAGAGTCGAGACGGCGCCACAGGCGGACCGTCGGGCTGGTTGCCCGGTTGCGAATCGACTGGGCGTTGCAATCGCGCCGTTCCGGTCTCGCTTACATTACCCTGAAGAAGCTTGGCAGATGAAGGAAGCGCATACAGCAACAGCGACATCAAGGCAAAGCCGAACGGCAGCAGATTTCTCCGGATTGCGATTCCTGTTCGCCGGATTTCTTCGCTCCGGATTCCGATTCCTGTTCTCCGAATTCCTTCTCTCCGAATTCTTTTCGTCCAAGTTGTGCTTTCAGACGAGCTCATAGCAACTTTCTCTCCCTACCTGTTTCCTAAAATCGGCTTGTAAAATAGCCAACCATGCCGCCCATCAGCGCACCACGAATGATACCACTCTTGACGCTCGAGTGTGACACGGCGCTAAACAAACCACCGGTTACTGCACCGACTGCGCTTCCGGTCAAGGTTCTTTTCAATCGCGAACTCCTGTATCCGGACACGCCGCCATTATAATAGCCTCGGTCCGCCATGGAGCCGAATCCACCGCCCGGTCCACCGCCTGAGAATGGTGTGATTTGACCGGCGGGCGAGCCGTCATCGGCGTTTTTCCCTGATGGTCCGCCATAACTCGAGCTGCCATAGCCCGAGCTGCCCGATCCTGATCCCGACGAGCCGCCGGCGCTGGCTAAGCTGCCGCCGTCCAGCTCGTTGATCGCAGTGCGATACATTTGATTGTTCGGATCCAGAGCCAGGGCGGCGTTGAATGCCGTGCGGGCGTTCTGTTTGTCGCCTTTAGCCTTGTAAGCTTGCCCGAGTGCATACTGAACATCCGGATCAGTCGGTGCCTGGCGCGCGACAACTTCCAGCTTCCTGGCTGCCTCGGAGAAGTTGCCCGCCTTGTAGTCTTTAGATGCGTCTTGAACCGTCCTTCGCAAGGTCTCGCGCTTCTGCGCATCTGCTTGCTGTTGGCGCAAAGTTTGCTGTTCCTTCTGCGCCTGCGCAATCTTCGTCTGCCGAGACTGGTCGAGCTTGCTGCGCACGGAAGCGACGGTATTTTTCAGCTCGGAATCCGATGGATTGAGAGCGTACGCTTTCTGATAATTATCCAGCGCATTTGACAGGTCGCCCTTACCTTCATATATGACGCCGAGGTTGAAGTACGCGTCGGCATTGTTCTTGTCTATTGTTAAAACGCGTTTGAATGTTTTCTCAGCAGTATCCACATCTCCGGCACTGTATTGATTCATCGCATCCTGCAACAGGTCAGCTGCGGGGGAAACCGGATCGGGTTGCGAGGCTGGTACCGAATCTGGTGGCGACTGAACCGGTAGATGATCCAGCTGCGCCGCCATTGGCGGAGCAAGCCCGCCGGCTTTATCGAATCCGAGCGACTTTTGAACGGCTGCCAGTCTGCTGTCAATGCTGCCTTTTTTCACCGTTCCAAACAGATTGGTTTCAATCGCGCGGAGGCGAGACTCGGGGGTCATGTTTTTTCGGGTGTCACCGAATATGGTGCGCTCGTAGCTATCGATTTTAGATAGCTCAGCGCTGGTAAAGGTGGTGGATGCTGCGTAGGTCGGATAAGCGTTTCCGATAAGAAGTAATCCGGCTTGTGCAGCTACTAAAACCAACCGGGACAATTTTGCTGTGCCAATCATTCCAGAATCCCCATTTAAATCCCTTGTCCTGCAGTAAACAAGGTTGTTTGATCCATCGGCGGCTTTCCGTATTAAGGAGGGTAACAAAGCAAGCAGCTTGAGTTTATCGAGACTGAGTCCGGTTTTGGCCGACCTGCTCCACTAATCCGATGACGCCCCTGTATTTAGTTTGTTCCACGGCTGAGAGCGCCAGCCGCGGGCCCTGGCAATCCAATTTTTCAAGTCGCCTGAGCTTCTTTATAACATCTCACCGCCGGGGCCGGTTGCGGTACGAAAGATATCTTGACAATCGTAAAGTTCGGTTAGCCGATTGCAAACATCTGTGCGACGGCAGGCATCCATTTGCGTTGAGCGACCTAACCTGGGTATATATAGCTGGTATCAACCAGGCGCACCGACCTGGCACACAGCGCCGTCACCGCATAATGACGAACTTCACACTCCGCGGACAAAACCAAAAGCGCATCGGTCGGGTGCTCCTGTTCTTGTCGCCGTTTTTTCTCTTTCATGAGATTATCAACTTCATCAAGTTCACTTTCTTGCCCGCCCAGTTGAACGCACCGACGCCAATGAGTTTGGACTTCTGGTTCTTCGTTGGTTGGTGGATTCTTTTGATTCTTGTCGGTTACGCCTTTTCAGGCAGCGTCAAAATCAAGGACGGCATGATTTCCTTTGCCAACCTGGGTGGCTACAGGCGAATTCCACTTTCCAAAATCAACGAGGTGGCGGGCGATGAGGGTGATGTTACCAACGACTTCAACGAGAGCTTGATCATCACATTCGATACTGAAAGGGAAAATGATGGTCTGGTTTTGCCGGTGAAGGATTATGATGAGCAGGAGCTGCGCACCTTCATCAGTGCAATCAAGGAAGCCAATCCGCACTGCAAGTATTCATATACCGATGTAATACCGTTCGAGTCACGCGGGCTTATCAAATTTCTGCTCAATGCAAATGAGTCGGAGAGCCTCACTGTAAAGTTGAGCAAAACGCCCACTGAGGACGCAATTTTCCATTTGATAAAAACGCATGAGAAGACATTCTGGTGTGTTTATTTCTTCTTCTGGATAGTGCTGCTTGGGGCTCTGTCCTACTATTGTTACGCGCTGAACGCCGAATGGTCGCAGCATCCAGGCATCATGCCGCAATGGACATCATCGGGTCGAACGGAGGAGCTAGTGCGCATGTTCAGGGCGGCTACCTCAGGAGATGCCCCCAACTATATTCATGCAATCGGTTTGCTGGTTTTGCTCTTTTTCCAAATTCTTCTCGATTATTTCTCGACTGCCGGGCTGCCTGTGCTAACCGTGATCTGGTTGGTTACCAGCTCCGTGATGGTCGTCTTCATGCCGCTTTTGCGCGCCTGGTCGCCGGCATTCATTTTTATAGATCCGAAGACCATCGGCATGCGGATGAGTTTTTTGAACTGGATTGGAATCACCGACGTGGATCTGGTGAAGTTCGGCGAAATGGCTGATCCATTGGACGGCAAGCTGACCCTCGTCGATGGGGCGCTCAATCGGCTAGATATAGATCTCACTAAGGTTTCCGATGCCCAGACTCGGCAGCGCATTCTTCGGCTTGTCGACCGCTATGCTGTAAAGGCTCGGTTCAACGATGAATTTATGCGCACCTCAAATACGCTTTTCGATATTCAATTTACAGACCTCTGGTTGGAGGAGAAGGGAACGGAGACCGCGCAAAGCGAACGCGAATTGGATTATCCCGAAAGCCTGCGGAACGGCGCCTACCTGGTGAAGCGCCTGCTTGGTTATGGAGGCCAGGGCGTTACATATCTAGCCACGCCTGCCACCGCAAATAGTGGTGGTACTGCGCCCAGTGCCGAGGATGCGGAGCGGGCTGAAAGTGCGAAGGCTGCTGAAGGTGTGCGCGTTCCTGAAAGCGCAGACGTCGCTGAAACTGCGAATGGTGGCGCCGATGTCGTGATCAAGGAATTAGTTTTGCCAAATTACGCCGATGTCAGAATCATGCAGGATGCGACCAGCCGCTTCAATCGTGGCGCTAGCCTGCTTGCCGAGCTAGTTCATCCGCAAATCGTGAAGTTGTTGGACCATTTTGTTGAAAACGGCAAAGCGTACCTTGTAATGGAATATGTCGAGGGCAAGACCTTGCGCCGAGTAGTGGAGGAGAAAGGCCCGTTTTCACTGGAGAAAGTCCGCCAGCTAGGGCTGCAAATTTGCGATATCCTCAGCTTCCTTCACGAGCGCGAGTCGCCTGTCATTCACTGCGATCTTGCCCCGGACAATTTGATTCTTGCGCCGGACGGCAAAGTCAAACTGATCGATTTCGATGTCGCTCGAGTGGTCGATAGTCGTTCGCATACTTTCATAGCAGGCAGACCTTCATACACGCCTCCTGAGCAATTTCGCGGAAGACCTACGACTCAAAGCGATATCTTCGCTCTGGGCGCTATTTTGCACTTTTTGCTCAGAGCGGAAGATCCGCCGCCGCTTTGCGCGGGAGTCACCGATGAAATTATCGACGAAGAGCGTTCTTCCGACAGCGCCACTGCAAAAATCGAGGAGCTGATCAGAAAATGTGCAGGGTTCGAGGCAGAGGAGCGGCCCGCTTCGGCTCGTGAGGTTCGAGCTGTACTGGAAGCTGCATTGGACGACATGCCGGACAAATCAGCGAAAATCAAAATTAAAACCAAGTCGGCTGTCCTCGAGGTGGAGTAGATGTCCGAGAAAGCCAGCGCAAAAACAGCCGTAGTCAGCTATGAAAGTCCGACAGCCGTGTACAGCAGAAGGTTGGCTGTAATCGGAACGGCTTGCTTCATCGTCTTCTTTCCGCTGCCGCTTTTGTATCACATCTTTCTCGGCAATGCAGCCGCGTGGGGCGTTCCGGACGCCATTCTCATGTTGGCGTCATTAGGCTCGTTTATTTTCTTCCTGATTGCTTTCAACTCATACCGATTCAATCGCAACACCAGATTGATCTTGACCGACAATGCAATCATCATGCCGCATCAGACTGGTGCGCCGGGCAAGATCGCGGTTCCGTGGCGAAAGGTCGATCGCATTGAGGTCACCGAATATGGTGCGGAACGTCAGTCTGATGAAAGCATAGTCCTCTCCTTGAGCGAGCGCGGCAGCCTGCGGCTCAAGCTGTCATCGCTTTCAACCGAGGATCTGGACAAACTTGTCTCGGCCTGCGAATTGTGGGCTGAGGGAACAGCAAAAGATCCATCCTTCAGAAGGCTTGTCGATAAGGTGACGCACAAACGCAGAGATGCAGATGATTCCAGCTTCACGGCCCTGTGGATGGAGGAGGCGCAACGGCGACTTTCGACGACGCCTTTCAGTCCGCTGGAACCCGGCAAAGAGTTGCAAGATGGTCGGGTCAAGGTCGTTCAACCGCTAACGGCGGGCGGTTGGTCGGCGATTTACCTCTGTCAGTGGCAGGAGCGCACCCCCGCTATATTGAAGGAGGCGGTGGTGCCTCCGGCAGCAAAAGAGGACTTGAAGCAAAAAGCATACGAGCACTTCGCTCGCGAAGCGGTGTTACTCTCCGGCGTCGACCATCCCCAAATCGCTAAAGTGCTCGATTATTTTATCGAGAGCAATCGGCAATATATGGTTTTGCAGAGAATTAGCGGCGCCAATTTGAGGAGCTATATTCGAGACAAAGGTGCGGCCTCGGAAAAGCAAGTCCTGAAGTGGACGCGCGGGCTTGTGGATATCATCTCATATCTGCATGCACTGGAACCGCCGATAGTGCACCGCGATCTCACCCCGGAGAATTTGATTCTGGATATGAAGGGCTCGCTGGTGTTAATCGATTTCGGATCGGCCAATGAGTTTGTCGGCACGGTTACCGGAACGCTCGTCGGCAAACCTTCATATATATCGCCGGAACAGTTTTCCGGTCATGCCAAGCCGCAGAGCGATCTGTATTCATTGGGAGCCGTGGTCTACTTCATGATTACCGGCCGCGATCCTGAACCACTGGCGGTGGCAACCCCCAGAGCCGGCAATCCTCAAGTGAGCGAGCCGCTCGATCAGCTTGTCCAGGACCTCACCCAGCTCGATTTACAGAAGCGATTGAAAACGATTACAGATGTAGCGAGCAGGCTGTCTGAGATTGAGCAGGCTCAGTGAAAGCAGGCTCAGTGAAAGCAGGCTCAGTGAATTAAGCAGACTCCCTGAGCGCAGCAAAAAATTATTCGATATAATGCTCGGATGGCTGAAGACCGTTTGTAAAAGCTATCGATTCCATCTGAGCATATGCCAAAGGGTTATCTGATTCTCTTGAGTCTTGTCCTTGCCACGGTCGCATTGTTTGCGATTCTGTCGGGGCCGGTTTGTGATAGATTGCTCTTGCTTTCGGTTGAGGCTAAGAAGGCGGCGCAGAAATTGAAACCGAGAAGAACAGTGGAGCAGGTCATACGCACGTACGGTCCGGACGCGCGCCAGCGTATGAAGCCGTGGTTCACCGCCCAGGCGGTTGCCTATCCGCCCTCCAAATTGACGCTCCTCGGACTGAAGGAGGAGAAGCTTTTCCTCGTCTTTGCGCCGGATGAGGATGGTCGGATGAAGAAAGTTCAGACCTATCAGGTGTTAGCCGCTAGCGGCGACGCCGGGCCGAAGCTGAAGCAGGGCGATTGTCAGGTTCCGGAGGGTTTTTACAAGATCGAGCTGCTTAATCCGAATTCAACCTATCACCTGTCCATGCGCGTCAATTATCCCAATAGCGAGGACAGGAAGCACGCCCGAGCAGAGGGGCGCTCCAATCTCGGCGGCGACATCATGATTCATGGCAGCAATGTATCGATCGGCTGCATCGCGCTCGGCGACGAGGCTATCGAGGAAGTTTTCGTGCTCGTGCACGATGTGGGGCTCGAGAATGTGGATGTAATTCTGGCTCCGAAAAATTTGACTGCGAAAAACGCCGAGGTCGATACGACCTACCTGCCCGATTGGGTGCCTGGTTTGTACAAACGGCTCAAGGTGGCGCTCGGGCAGTTGCCGCTATGAGGGAGCATCCGTTTTAACCAGCTTGGAGTTGAGCGAGCCGCGCTTGCCTTGGGAATATAGTAGGCGCGAACACATTTTCTGCCGGACATGCCAGATAATCCCTCCATCAGCGATCCAACCGCTTCAACCAAGCAATTCAGTTCTCGATATGAACTGAACCATAAACTTGGGGCTGGTGGAATGGGCGTTGTGTATAAGGGCTACGATAAGGTTCTTTCAAAACAAGTTGCCGTCAAACTTTTGCTGCCAAGCCTCAAGAAAGAGGCGGCAATTCGCTTTCAAAAGGAAGCGCGAGCGGCGGCCAAGCTCGATCATTTGAACATCTTGAAGGTCCTCGACTTCGGGCAAACCGAAACCGGCGAGCTTTACCTGATAATGGATTTCATCGAAGGCGAGAGCCTCTCCGACTTAATCAAAAGGCAGGGGCCGCTCGACGTTAACCTGGCGGTGGACATTTTCCTTCAGCTCAGCTCGGGTCTGGAGCATGCGCATCGCAACAGCGTTCTGCACAGAGACGTCAAGCCGTCAAACGTGATGCTCGTCAAGTCTCCCGGCGGAGGTTATATCTGCAAGATTGTTGATTTCGGTCTGGCAAAGCTTGATTCGGAAGAACAAAAGCTCACCGCCACTGGTGCGCGCATCGGCAGCCCGATGTACATGAGTCCCGAGCAAGCCCGAGGCGAGGAAGTCGATTTGCGCTCCGATATTTATTCCCTCGGTTGTCTCATGTACATGACGCTCAAAGGCAAACCTCCATTTCTGGGCGATAGTTACATGGAAACAATCGCCATGCAAATTGAGCAGCCTGCGCCCAAGCTAAACGATGGTTTGTCTTCACAGAGATTTCCGACAGCGCTTGAGGAGATTGTTGATAAAACGCTTCAAAAGGAACCGACGAAGCGCTTTCAATCAATGGAAGAACTGAGACAGGCGTTGCAAGAGTTCAGCGAGCACCATAGCTCGAACGAGCCCCCGGAAGGCGTCGGGTTTGTCCTTCCTAAGGTGCGCCCCATCTGGGCGATAGCCATCCTGCTGCTTTTCACCGTATTTAGTGTCATGGCGATTCTATCTCTAAACAATGCCAAGCACGAGAAGGAGGTGCTGCATTGCTTCGAGCATGGCATCGGAGAGCGGACCTGGCTGATTGCCAGCGGGCCGATGCACGACAATCTCGTCAAAAATATCGCTGAAGAATATCGCTCGAAGAAGTTGTTGAAGATCGTCGATCCTGAGTTCTCCGATTCCGACTTGCCATATCTATCAGTCTTTCCGTATCTTCAGGCGTTGGATGTGTCCTTTACTAAAGTTACTGATGCCGGGCTGGAGACGATAGCCGGCTTTCACGAACTCAGAGGCTTGACGCTGGATTCCGACAAGATCACCGACAGAGGTATGAAGACTATCATGCGCATGCATGGGCTTCGCCATCTTTCAATAAGACACACGGACATAACAGATGCTGGGGTTGAAATGCTGTCGAAAACCAACCTGAACGCTCTGGACATTTCCGACAACGGCGCGATTACAGGCAAATCAATTGAGTACCTCAGCAACGATCATAATCTCTATTCCCTGCTCATAAACGGCGATCATATCGATAAAAAGCACGTTCATATGCTCGGGAACTTCAAGCCTCTCGACTCTCTGGCAATCGCGAATCTTAATTTAAACGATGAGGATCTCGCAGCTCTGCATGATGTCGAATTTCTGAATCTAGACATCTCCGGCAATAAAGATGTCACCATCAACGGTATCAAGAAACTGAAGTATGGGTGCGCCCTGACATGGATTTTAAACGTCCGCGGATGCAATCTTTCTGAAGACGACATAGAACAAATCCGAGAGCGAAGAGTGATGTTCGTAGCGCCCGCCATTATTAGTAGCTACAACAGGGATATGAGTCAGTTCGACCCGGTCTCTTTTGGAAACGGTATCACGATAGATCCTTCATCCTATTGGTATTGCTCGAACTTCGAGTGGTACTTCCCAAATGCGGCGCGAAAAGTTTCTTATCGCCGCGGCCGGGACATGTTCATGAAAATGATGCACATGAAGGCGTCGGATCTCGAAAAAATGCCCTGAGGCTGTGAAATCAGAATCAGTATTCGGTAGCCTATGATGCCGTCCTGGTGGTGACGGGCGAGTGGGCCATGTCCGTTCGAGGCTTGTTGGCATCGCCCGGCACGGCAATCACTTCAAACATGACGGTGCATGACGTGCCTCTGCCATTGGCGCCGTCACCAAGCGAAACGGTAGCTCTGTGCGCCCGAGCAATTTCTTGAACGATTGATAGCCCCAGTCCGCTGCCACCAGGATTGGTGCTACCCTCAGGTCCCATCAAACGATAGAAGCGCTCAAAGACGTGTTCTCTTTCATTCTCCGGGATGCCCGGGCCATCGTCTTCCACCTTCAGGCATGCCCTTTCCAGCGGCGGCCTCGCCTTGCCGGATGTATCCCAAACCGCAATCAATTGATGGGTGATGCTGACGTTCACATGTCCTTCTGCTTGTGTGTAGCGGATTGCGTTTTCAATCAAATTGGATGCCAGCTCGTGCAAGCTTATCGGATCACCTTTGACGAAAACGGCTGATTGCGTGCCCTCGAAGCCAAGATCTATGGACTGATGCTGAGCCAGAGAAGCCAGTTCTTTCACGGCATTGCGAACAATACCGTTCAGATCGACGATCTGAAATTTTTCGACATTCACAACCGACGGTTCCGACTTAGCCAGCGTCAGTAACTGGTGTGTGAGTTTTGTAGCCCGCTCGGCACCTAACTTGATGAGCGAGAGAGCGTGCTTGATCTCCGCCGGATCGCTCAAGCGCTGAGCCAGTTCGGTTTGGGTCTTGAGTCCTGCGATCGGGGTGCGCAATTGATGCGCTGCGTTCGCAACAAAGCGCTGTTGCCCTTCCATATCGCGCTGCAATCGTTCCATCAAGCCATTGATTGCCTGAACCAGCGGCCGCACTTCCTTTGGAATGCGATCGGCGCGGATGGGACGAAGATCCGAAGGCGTGCGCCTCGAGACCTCATCTCGTAAATCATTGAGCGGCTTCAATCCTCGCCTTACGCCTAGCAGGACCACCAGGGCGGAGAGCATTACCATCACCAACTGTGGTATCACCACCTGAGTGAGGATGTCCGAGGCGAGGCGGTGCCTGCTGTGCAGGGTTTGGGCTATCTGAATCTGAATTGCATCTTTTGCGCCTGGAACCGTATAGAACAGGTGCACGACCCGAACCTTCTCACCATTGACTGTGGCATAGTGAAAATCGGGCTCCTCCGGATCAGTCTCCTGGCGGGCACCGAACATGGTGGCAGGCACCTTGGTATCGCCCGCGATTACGGCGCCCTTGCCTGACAAGACCTGAAAATACATATGCTCTTCCAGGTTGTCCTTCAGCAAATCGAGAGCGTCAGCGGGCAGGTCCACTTGCAAGTGACCTTTTTTATTAACTGCCCGCGTAGCGATGAAGTGAGCTGAGTCGAGCAAAGATTCATCGTATGCATCAGTGGCAAAGGACATCGCCAATCCGTAAGTTATACCGGCGCCGATAAGCCACAGCACCAGGATTGGTATCAGCAACCAGATCAGCAGCAGACGCCGCAGTGAAAATGTGGGAAGCCGTCTCATTGCTCTTCTTCCAAAAAATAGCCAAGTCCGCGGATGGAGCGAATGTTGACTTTGTGCGGTTCGATTTTCTTGCGCAAGCGGTGAATGGTTACCTCAATCGCGTTATGCGAGACCTCTTCGTCCCATCTGTAGGTGTGCTCGATTAGCTGTTCTTTGCTGATGACGTTTCCGCCTTTGAGAATGAATACTTCCATGAGGGCCAGCTCTTTTGCGGACAACTCGATCAGTTCACCATCGGCGGTGACTTTGCGCGACACTGTATCGAAGCGCAGCGGTCCGTATTCGACTTCCACGGACTGCGTCTGACCGCGCCTCAGCATGGCCCGCACGCGAGCCTCGAGTTCGGGCAGATCGAAGGGTTTCGTCAGATAGTCGTCGGCGCCGTAGTCCAGCCCGGTAACTCGATCCTCGAGTCGGTCTCTGGCGGTGAGAATCAAAACGGGCATGAGCTGCTTGCGCGCTCTCAACCGTTTCAGCACTTCCAAACCGTCGAGCTGCGGCAAACCAAGATCGAGAATGAGCAAGTCGAAGCGTCCCGTTTCGAGCGCATGATCAGCGTCGGCGCCGGAGGCAACGTGGTCCACGACGTAGCCACTTTGCTTCAATGCTTTTGAGATTCCATCGGAGAGAATCTCGTCATCTTCGGCTAGCAATAATCTCATGGCTCAAGTTCGCGCGGTCTTCTTTAAAACGGGTCGCTTGACAAGTTGGTTCGATCGCCCCGTTTAGAACAATGATCTATCTTGATAACATGTCCAATCCTGCCGGCGCATTAAATCCATCTATGGACTCTGCTATAAAACGGACAGGCGCCGCGCCCAGACGTGGCGTTTCAGCAAAGGCGCCGGTCTGAAGCGCTCGCCGTAAGTCTTGTGCAGATCCTCCAGCATCTCCAGGCATTCCTTCAGTCCGATGTCGGCTGCGATTGTAAGAGGTCCGCGGCGCATTCCGAGCCCAGCCATCAATGCAGGATCGAGGTCTTCGGCTGCACAGACGCGTTCCTGCAAAGCGATGAAAGCCTCGTTGATCATCGGCAGGAAAAGGCGCTCGACTTTGAAGGAATCGCTCTTCTTCTCAGTTTTGAGCGACTTGAGTAATTCGGCGACCCGCGGGTTGGGTCCTTGCTTCTGCCCGCTTTTCTCGTCGTAAAGGTAGAATCCGGCGCCGGTTTTTCGCCCGAGCATGTTGGCATCGACCATTTCTGAAAGAATCGCCGGCGGCGTAAATCGTTCGCCATACTCCTGGTAATTGAACTTTGCCACAGCCAGTCCGATATCTGCGCCGTTCATATCGCGCAGGGCAAGCGGTCCTACAGGAACGACAAACTCGCGAGCGGCGTTGTCGATTTCCTCGATGCCCGCCAGGCCCTCTTGCAAGCAGAAGAGTGCCTCGTTCATATAGCGCCCCAGCAGTCGATTGACGAGGAATGAAGCGCATTCGTCCACCCGCACCGCCAGTTTGTCCAGCGATTGTGCAAATTGCAGGCAAGTCTCGACTGTGTCAGTCGAAGTCTCCAAACCTGGTATCACTTCCACCAATCTCATCAGGTGAGCCGGGTTGAAAAAATGCAGTCCGACAACCTTATCGGGGCGGCGCGTGAAGGCGCCAATCTGAGTAATCGGCAGGCTGGATGTGTTGCTTGCAAGAATCGCGTTGACGTTTGTATATTCATCGAGATCCTCGAACACCGATCTTTTTATATCTATATTCTCCGGCACCGCTTCGATCACCAGATCTATATCGGCGAACTTCGCATAGCTGGTCGTACCTTCTATGCGATTGCGTTCCTCTTGTATATGCTCCGGATTGCCGCCTTTCTCGATGCGCTTCTTGTTCAGCTTTTCAATGTTCGCGAGCCCCTTTTCAAGCAGCTCGTCGGTGGCTTCTTTGACGATTACGGGATAACCGCGCATCGCCAGAGCAACGGCGATGGATGCACCCATTGTTCCGGCGCCGACAACGGCAACATTACTTACCTGCATAGGGACCTCAGTTGAACAAGGTCGCTATCAAGGGCGTTCTTATATTGATTTCGATCCGATCTCTTTTGCGGTGGCATGCGGTTTTTTGCTAAACGCGTTTTTGATCTTAGTAATTGCATTGAGCGCAGAGCGCGACATAAAGTGTAGACCAAGGCCAGCCAAGCCGACAAATGCAGAGCCAAATGTACAGGAAGAAAAACGAGGCGGGAATCTTGCTTGACATCATATATGACACCATTACAAATCTAAAGATTTTTGGAAGGTGGGAAAACCCTATATGCATCAGCAGGGCTGCTTTCCGCCGTTTCTCTTGCTCTGACTTGCATAGCGGCTTTTAGAATTAATCGCTTGACATCGAGGAAAATTATTAAAAGCCGTAGATTTTCTGTAATGTTTCGTTAGAATGTTTTCGAAGGTTAAGATATTTCCAAAAAGTCCTACATCGATCCTGACCCCCACGCCGATCTAATGACATCGCTCTAGCAAAACCCTTCGACCCGTCCGTCATCCGTTAATTTTGGAAACCCGCAAAGGCTCTATGCCTTAGGAGGCGGTTATGTTCGCCTATCTGTTAATTGCATTCGAAGTGATTCTCCTCTCCTCCGTGTACTACTACATCTTCCTCAGAGAGCCGAGGCCCTTCGAGATAAAGGAAGATATCTGGGGTTACTATCCACTCAATGATGGTACCGAGCATGGTGCCTTCCAGCAGACAACTTTGAAAAGAGCGAAGCGCGCGCACCCAAGCGAGACCATCCTGAGAAGTTCGCGATACGGGGTTCGGCGCAAGATCACGAAACTTGAAAACAGCTCCGAGTTGAAAAATGGATGGGCTTCGATCGAGCAGCAAAAACCATCGAGCACTCTTGGCATTCTGGTTGAGTTCCTTGCCAAGCAACTGAGCCAGTTGAGCGTCAAACTTTCATAATTGCTAGAATCAATCTCTGGTCTTGCCGTACCATGGCAGGAAGTCCTGCGTCAGAGCCCGCTCTATTGCTGGTGCGCGCTTGATGGGCTGAGGCAATGGAGATTGGTCAACTGAGCAACGGATTGCAAGAGAGAACGAAAGAGGGACTGAAAGCGCAGCCTGAACTGGCAAGAGTCACGGCGCTCAAAAAGCACTTTCCAATCAAGAAGGGTTTCCTCAATCGGCAAGTGGGCGCTGTTCGAGCCATCGACGGCGTCGATCTATCGGTTCGCGAGGGCGAAACGCTTGGCTTGGTCGGTGAATCCGGCTGCGGTAAATCGACGCTTGGACGGGTCATGCTCAGATTGCTGCCCGCCTCTTCCGGCAGCGTCATGTTCCAAAACAAAGATGTGCTTGCTTCATCTGACAAAGAGATGAAGGAGCTCCGCCGCCAGATGCAGATGGTTTTTCAAAATCCTTATGCCAGTCTCGATCCGCGCATGACCATCCGCCAGATCATCGAGGAACCGCTTGAGGTTCACAAGATGGCTCAGGGATCCGAATTGCGCGATCGCGTGCTGGGGCTGCTCGATCTGGTTGGACTCTCAAAGGCAATGGCAGATCGATACCCGCACGAATTTTCAGGCGGGCAAAGGCAACGTGTCGGAATCGCCCGAGCGCTCGCCCTGCGCCCCAAAATGATTGTTGCTGATGAGCCTGTTTCAGCCTTAGATGTAAGTGTTCAGGCGCAGATTTTGAACCTGCTGATCGATCTCAAATCAGACTTCAAATTGACTTACCTGTTCATCGCGCACAACCTCGACGTCGTGCGTTACATCAGCGATCGTATTGCCGTCATGTACCTGGGCAAGATTGTCGAGATCGGTGAGTGCGACCAGGTGTATGAAACGCCGCTTCACCCCTATTCCCAGGCTCTAATCTCGGCGGCGCCGGTTCCCGATCCGGATTACAACCGCAGCCAGAGAATTATTCTGGCCGGAGACTTGCCGAGCCCGGCCAATCCGCCTTCTGGTTGTCGCTTCCACACTCGTTGTCCGCTGGCAGAAGAAAGGTGCAAGTCCGAGGAGCCCGCCTTGCGCGAAATTACACCCGGACATTTCTCCGCCTGCCACTTCGCTGAAAAGCTCTTACCCTCTAAGACAACTTCGGTCTCAGATCGGTGATACTACCATCGGTGCGTTGCCAAACCGCCCCAAAGATCCCCTTGTCAATCAGATCATCGTAGACCGCAAACACGCATTTGCCTGGTCCGACACCGGCCTCCTCGAGGAGCGGCTGGGTCCATTTTTGCAGAGTGATAATTCTCGGCGCACTGCCAGTCACAACCCAAATCGGGTAGCCGGTTTTGAGGAAGGCGCGAATCTTTGGATCCCAATGTCTCGTTTGCCTGAAGTTTCCCGTGTCTATCTCGAGCAAAACCCGGATGTTATCGCTTCCCGGATAACGAAATGAAATGGTTGCATCGGCTTGTTCGGCACCATATACGATGTCGCCGGAAAGCTCTTTCCAGAATTCCCGTCCGGTCGTGAAGTCGAGTTCCTCGATGACAGTCTCGCATTGGGCGGCGGCTAAGGCCAGCCGAACATCGACAAGGCGGAGAAAATGCTCCTTGTGGTAGGTATGAGGCGGACCGGTCGGGATCTCTTCCCAGGAAACGCCTTTATGTTGTTCGAGTGCTTTAGCACCGGCAGTGGTAAGGAAATAAATCAGCTCCGGTCGCCCTCGCCCTTCCATGCGACCGCTCGAGGAGCATCCTGTAAATCCGGCTTGTTGCAAACGTCTCAAACGTTTCCTTGCGGTTTCATAACTGATATCGCTAAAACACAAACGCGCCAACTGAGTAGATGTAATGGTTCTGTGCAAATAAAGTTGCAACAGCGCTTGCAGATCACGCTCCATCAATACGAGTGATTTCTTGCGCATTTTTGCGCGACCGCTTTTTTCAATTATGGTTCTCAACTACCTGGACTCCAAACTTATCAGATCTATAGGCGTGATCAGATCGACGGACGGGTAAGGGGGGAGTTTGGCTCCGACAAGCTTTCGTAGGAGTTTTGGGTGCCGAATTTATACCCCGTAAATAAATTGTAGACCAGAATTGTCAAAAACAACCACGATCAGAAACGAACGACCCATAAATGCAAGAAGGTGCCGCTTCGGTCAAAAAGCCGAACATGTAGGATCTACGGGCAAATTGGGAGGGCCGATTTTCTCCTTAGGTTCTTATGACGATTAGATCAAAGTGGATTGACAACCTGCCAAAATAGAGACCTGGAAACAGCCGACAGGCAAGGGGTTCCAGGCTCGCTTTGCATCTGCCGTTTTTGCGTGTTTGACGTAATCGTCACAACAACATAAGCGTTTCTGGGCAATACCCTGATCGCGCTGTTTATTTAGAATTCGACCCCGCCGTTGCTCGACTGTTGATTGAAGCCGAACTTGCTGACGTCAGGATTGAGGCTCTTCACCGGAGTGCGCTGGTAGGGACTTGCTGACTGTAGTTGCTGCTGCTCGCGATCGATGGCTATCCGCTGAGAGAGCGGTCCGGCGCCCTGCACGCCGCCGGTACCTTCAGCCAGCCTGGGATCTACAGCCGATTGATTGCTGTAAGGACTGGCTTGTTGAGCCGATTCGATCATGGTCGATTTTTTCGAGGGCATGCTGTCGCGAGGTGTCACGGCCAAGCCGCCGTAGCGTGGTTGCGGTTTGTTTGTATTGCCTCGCGAGCCCATCGGTCCGACAATCTGAGGAGTCTCTTGATGGGACTCATGCATCGGATTGTGCATTGAACCAGCCGAAGGAGATTCCGTTGAGCCGAGTGCTGCGCCTGGGATCATTGCCGCGCCTGGGACCATCGCTGCGCCTGGGACCATCGCTGCGCCTGGAGCCATTCCAGTAACCGGAGTGATTGCCGCGCCTGGCAGGGCACCCGCTAGAGAAGCTGTCGGGGAGTGCATTCCACCATCCACGGCAGATGTGCCGGTAGCACCGATTGTGCCGACGGAGGCAGCTGGACCAGCTGTACCGGCAGCACCAGATGCAGTGACTGCGCCGATGAATTGACCGCATTCGATGCAGAACTTGCCCTTTCCTGCTTTCTTCTGGCAATGCGGGCAGAGCCTGTTGGCCGGATCGGCAGTTTGAGCGGCTGCACCAATTGCGGCTCCGGCTGCTGCGGCTGCGGTTGCCATTGCCGCTGCTGTCATCGCTGCGGCTTGCGCAGAGGTTTGCGCTGGTGAAGATTGCTGAGCATAAGCTGATTGCGAGGCGAGCTGAGCTTGTTGAGCCACGAAGCTGGCTTGCTGAGCCGCCGAAGCTGACGGCTGAGCGTAGGATGCTGCCTGGGCTGCAAAGGGAGATTGCTGAGCGGCAAGTGCAGAAGCTTGCCCGAATTGAGACTGCTGCTGGGCAAATTGGGATTGCTGCGCAAGTTGGGATTGCTGGGCAAATTGGGATTGCTGCGGCAATTGAGATTGTTGAGCAGCTTGTTGTGCGGCAAACTGAGATTGCTGTATCGCATATGGAGAATCGACATTTAAATCAACGAACTCAGGGCTGGTCGGCGTTTGAGCGAAGCCAGGAAGCTGTCCTTGTGCCGGTGCGACTTGATCGGAGCGAGCCCCGAATGCACCGCCGGTTTGCCTCATCATCTCGCCGGCCATTGCCAGATCCACTGCGCCATCTGGAGCGGCGGCGAAAGCCATGGGACCTCGCGCTTCTTCCTCGCCCCGACTGAACAGTTTGTTAGTTTCCGGTCTTGGTTTTCCGAAGAATTGACCGATGACATTTTGCACGCCTTGTGTGACAACCTGAGCAATCTGATTCAATGATTGCTTCTCTGAGCCGGATTCCTCGGGCTGTCCGGCATGACTTCTGCTGCCAGTCATCTGTGCAGAGCCCATCGGCGCGACGCCAGCCATCTGGCGATCGGCACCCATCTGACCTGGACCAGCCATCTGACCTGGAGCGCCCATTTGACCCGCGCCAGCCATTTGTCCAACGCCGGGAGCGACGCCCGGCATTTGTCCGGCTGCCATGTACGGATCTGCGCCTGCCGGTGCTCCTTCGCCGAAGTGAGCATTGATGGCATCGACTGTGTTCGGAACATGCATAAAGCTGTTCGCCGGAGAGCCGCCACCCAGTGCCGGGGAGCCGCCGCCGCCCGGTCCGCCATGTGGAGGCGGTGCATCCGGCATTGAGCCCGAAGCAGCACCTGGTGGCGTACGGCGCACAGTGACGTTGTGCAAAAGGTGTAGTCTGGCGATTTCTTCAATACCTCTCAGGTCGACCATGAATGGTTTCGTTTCACCAAACTCGGGATCGCCTGCTGGTGCCAGATAGACGAGGGCATGATGTTTTTCCATGCGCTTGATCGTGTCTGAGTCGACACGAGCCACGACTTGTTGCGAGTGGATTCTGTTCCAACTCGATGGGAATATACCGAAGCCTGTCGATTGGTAGTGGTCGGCGATACCGGGCACGATGACGGCGTGCTTGCCAATTTCTTCCATGAAGAATTTCGCTGTGAATTCATCAGCGTTGTGCAAGCAAACACGAATGGCGCTGTTGGAGAAGATCGTTCTCAATTCAGCTTCGGCTTTCGTTGGGCTGCCGCTGGCGATTTGTGAAACGTTCTGCAATATGACTGTAAGACCGCCGTTGGCACCACGGACGATAGCTGACAATCTGCCTGCCAGGTCGATGTTCAATGTTTGATATTCATCGAAGAATGCAAACAACGGCAGAACTGATGCAGTACCGTATCTGGTGTGCAATGCTTGTTGCAATTGATAGACGAATACACCAGCCAGTGACTCAGCGTCAGGACCCAACGATGCTGGTGCACCGAAGATGAGCACTGTCGGCTCGTGCATGGCTCTCTGCATGTCGATGTTCGATTGCTCTGTAACGCGCAGAATGTACGGGTTCTTAAACATCCTCAAGCGACCGCGGACACCTTGAATGTTCTTATCCCAGTCAGCGTCGGTACGTATAATTGACGAGAGTCGTTGAGTCAATTCGCTCAACTCAGCCGCGTTCACCTCAGGATTGTTTTTCAATTGGCGCAGAGACTCGACGATGTTGCGCCGGTTGTTCACGAGCTTCATGAGACCGCGCGGGTTGCAAGGCAGGTGTTCGAGATCGGAGGCCTGTCCGTTCTCGTCTTCACCGATCACCTGCACCGCTCCCCATTTGAGAAGCTGAACGAGACCTTCGATGTAGCCCATGTCACGCTCCGCCCAGTGCTGCTCTTCAGCATCCAGGGAGTTGACGTCTTGGACGATGGATGATGCGAACGTGATTGGTGCCAGATCGAGTGGATTCCAGTGCACCGAATCTTCGTCCAACGGGTTGAAGTAAAGGCAGGAAAAACCTGCATGCTGAGCCTCGGGCAACACCGTGTGCTTGAAGCCTTCTTTCTTCTCGTCCAGGTTCGGATCGTTTGCTTTTGCCTCAAGAGCGATGATGACGCAGGGCTTGGCCAGCAATGACTTGATTATGGCGCGCATCAAGGTCGTTTTACCTGAACCTGACGGAGCTACGATGAACATGTTCTTGTTTGGCAGCCGTCCCATCGGAATCGTAATCGGCAAGTGCGTTCTGGCCAGGAAGCCGAAGGGAACGACGACGCCGTCCTCGACACTCCACGTCGCTTCCGGGTTACGCTTTCCGACGCGGCCGTGGCGGCGCAAGTTTGGCGGGCACAAATAAGAGCGCTCGTAATCACGAGGCGTCATCATACCGGATGGCGGGTTGAAGGTTCTTATCGTCTGCCAGGGAAAAAGCCGCTTCTTATGCGCTGCGGCAATGATCAATGCCAGCAGAACGAGTGTAGGCAACAAGATGGCGATTGATGTGGCATCGAGGAAACCATGACCGCGGTGAGCACCGGCTTTCTCAGCGTGCTGTTGCGGGTGAGGCTTCTGGACACCCTCAAGGCGGAGGCTCTTGCCCATGGCTCCTTTTGCACCGGCTGGAATGCCCGGCGCCATGCCGGGCTGCGCCCCCGGTGGCACCGCGCCTGGTGCCAGTGATTCGTCCATCGGCTGTCCGGTGGGCGCTTGAGGCAGGCCGGGAAGATTGGCGTTTTGCTGCGGCGATAGAACTTGAGCGCCCGGTTGAATCAACGGGCTGCCACCTTGAGGCATGGCGCTCGGCGGCATTCCGGGTTGCATTGGCGCTGCACCGGGCATGGTACCAGGCATTGCCCCGCCCATTTGTTGAGGCATCATCGAACCGGGTGAAGCATAGCTTGATTGAGCTTGCTGCATCTGTTGCATCTGCATCTGCTGGAGAGATTGATCTGCTGAAATACCGGCTCCCGGTCCATAGGGATTCGACCCGGCGACGGGATAGGACTGCAACGGCATCGCCTGAGGCGCTGGCATCATGCCGCCTGCCGGCATGCCGCCCGGCGCGATCAGCGTTCCGCCGCTCGGCATCATGGACGTGCCCGGCATCATGGCTTGCAATTGATTGCGCCGTTCGAACTCTTTAATAGTGATTATTTCACCTGTATCGGTGTCCCGGTAACAGGTGAGGTGTCCTCGATCATCGATCTGCTGTTTGTAAGCCATTTTTCTAGCCGAGCCTCAACTTTTTTCTAAATAACAACTCAACGCCTCAACCAATCCTTTCATAGTGTCATCGTGCCATCAGGAGCCATAAGGTTTCTCATTGCTTGCCTCACTGATGCCGGCAATTTTCATGCCCTGGCTCGTCTGTTTGACGAGATACTCGAGATTCACTGGTCTTGACTTGGGAGCTTTGCCCGGTACTTGCAGGATCTGCTCGCCTTGAACAGCAACTACTACCGCGCCGTCCGGTTTTGTCCCGACGACCCGGATCACATTATATTGAAACGTGCTCTGCAAACCAGACTGTTCAATCGATTGTTTCATGTCAGGAGTCCAAACGTTTTGTCTGTATGCTGCAGCGCATTCAGCGGTCATGTACGAGATGGCTGTCTCCTGGCTTTGCGATGCCGACCCGGCGCTCAAATCCCAGGCGGTCGGCAACCACTGCTCGACCAGTTTCTGGGCAGCGGCCTGATCTGTGGGAATGACGCCGGCGGCTGGCGCTGATGCTTGAGCGGCAGCCGGATCGACTCCGCGCCCTGCACCATTGGCGGTGGCGCCACCGGCAGCTTGCACGGCCCCGGGACCGGCTTGCTCCGCGGCTGCTTCGCGTGGATCTTCGACCATATCGCCATGTTCGTTGTACATGGCGTGGCGCTTGCGCTGCCGATCGGCACCGGCGGCTCTCGCCGTATGGCGCGGATCGGGCGGCTGCAACAGCAGCGTCGAGAAGAACATGCCGACCATGGCGCCGACCATGCCAACCATGATTAGCGTCAATCTGTACTTTTCTCCGGCTTGATAGTCAAACATGATTTTTACCTCTTAACCGGCCAGGAGCAATTCGGGGGTGAACGTTTCGGGCGTATAGCCTTGACCGAGAAGGTGGCAAGCCCAGCGGGCGTCGCCGTGACACAAGTCGATCATGCGCGAGCGCATCGGTTGATCCGTGTTCGGCTCAGTGGTGGCCACCCAGTACATGAAGCGCGGCACCACCAGGCTGACTACCCCGCGTGAGATCTTGTGATAGACAAGAAACGCATCGGAATATTCGCGGTTCTTTCTTGTCAAATGAGCAATCGAGTTCATTTCGGCCGGCGTCAAGCCGCAAGCGTCGCGAATCAGATCGAAGTTGCTCGGGTCGTTGCCCAGGATGATCTTGATCGAGCTGTTGGTCGCCAGGTTCCTGGCGCGCTCGTCGCGCAACAGGTCGCCCAGCTCCTGGGATATGCCGATGAAGAGAAGACCTAAGTGGCGGCTTGTGCGCGATGCGTCTTCCACCAGCGTCTTCCCGCCTTCATAGCGGAGCAGGCGCCACAACTCGTCTATGCAGAACACGAAACGTGCCGGCTTGCCGGATTTCATTTGCTCCATCTTGTGCTCGGCGGCGTTTCTCAAAACATAGTCGGAGACAAAGAGCGTGACGACCGCCTCAAGCGTTTTATCATGAGCAAGATCGGAGGTGTCGAAGACGATCAAACGAGCATTGCTCGGAATCGATGTCGGACCGTCGAAGAGCCGCCCGTAAATGGCGCCGCGGCAGTAGAGCGAGAGACGGTTGACGAGGTCTTCGCAAATCTCACCGCGCTTGGTGCCCTTGCATCTCTGTCCTTCTTTAGTCAGCCACTCGACGAGATCGGATTCGATCGGCACCCTGCCCTTTTCGGCGCACTCGCGATAAATGGTTTGAATGCCTTGCATGATCAGAGGCTTCTCGTCTTTTGTCATGGCTTGCTCGCCGCGCTCGCCGAGCATGACGGAGTGGAAATTCAAAATCTTGATGATGTGCGATTCGGGCGGATTGGCCGGATCGATTTCTTTGCCGTCCGGTCCGGCCAGAGGCAGATCGTAGAGGTTCAAACAGACTTGCCCGTCGGGTCCGAGGCGAATGTAAGATGTATCATCGTAGACATCGGCGAGCATCTTGTAGCTCCCCGAGCGGTCGATGATTACTACTTTGGCACCGGCGAGCAGCTTCATCTGGATGATCTGCTGCGCCACCATGGATTTACCTTCACCGGGCTGACCGAAGACTACACAAAGCGCGTTCGGCAGCTTTTCATCATATGGATCGAGGAAAACAGGCTCGAATGTCTCTTTGGAGACGCCAAGCCAGGAGCCTTTACCGGTGCCGAGCTTAGCGTGCACGAATGGGAACGAGTTGCGCAGGGTCGGTGTGCGCACAATCTTTCCGCGTCTGGTCAGATCGAGACCCATGCCGGGAAGACTGCTGACGTAGAGCGGTTTTTGCTCGCGATAGCCGACGACGAAACGAGCACCGCGGCACTGGACTCCGGCGCTGCGCACGAGTTCGGTCGAGCGGTTGAGCTCTTCGAGCGAGTCGCCAATCAAGGTGATGTAGATCGATGAATTGAAGACTTCCATGTTGGTGGTGTACAACTCGGAGCCGATGTGAGCTGCTTCTTGCGCTTTTTCCGCTTCTTCCTGGTTGGGCGTATGGCGGGGACCGAGCAGGCTCTGATAGGTGTTGGCGGTCGCCTGCGCTTGCTTGCGTTGCAGTTGCTTGCGGAAAATTTCCTTATCGAGCTTATGAGCGTAAATGTTGATCCGCCATTCGCAGCTCAGGCGCAGGAGCGGCTGCAGCCACAAGGGGCTGGTGCGCTCCGGCAGGCGGCTCATGTGCAGAGTGCGAAGAAACAAGCCCTGGCGCTCGGCCGCATCACTGGCGGTGCTTTCGCTGACATCGGTGATATGGACATAGTCGGGATGATGAAAATCATAATGCGACTCGACGAGCTGCTCTCTGATGGTGGCCGGTTCCATATCGGGAAAAACGCGTCTCACCTTCGCCGGCAGCGGTTGGCATTCCGGTCTCTTGGGCTCGGGAAGCTCCTCGGCCGGTTTGCTGCCCAGAACCGGATTCAATTCTTTGTACAGCATTTGGAAGTATTCCAGGGCCGAGACGGGTCTTCCGCTCATGCCGCAAGCCCCCAGCTGCCCCATATAACCCTGGGCGCGCTGCAGAAGTGTGTTGACGTTCTTGAAGTGCGAGCCGACGCTCTGTCTGGCGGCTCGATTGCCGCATGCGTCTTGAATCTGCTGAGCCAGACCGCCGATCAATCCTTTTTTGGAAGGCTTTTTCTCTCGGGGCGGGCGGTAGCAGAATGTGACGAAGAAGCGCAATTCGGGAATGAAGTTGCGCGACAGGAGACTGGCTTGATCGTTTTCAACGCAACGAGCGACGTACTTGAGGAATTCATCCTCGACGACGTCGACTTTGTGGCGCTCGAAATATTCGCGCTTGCTCATGTTATGGCACATGATCGTGAACTGCACCGAGGTATCGATGCCGTTGAGAAATCCGGTGAAATGATTCATCAAGGAGTAGAGCCGCACTTCATCGAAGCCGCTGACGTGAACGCCGTCGACCTGGTATGTGCATCTGTAGGTGCCGTCGCGCAAAATGATGATGCCGAGTCCGCTGGCATCATCGTGGAAGAGGTCCCATAGAGGAAGAAGCCCGGCTGCCGAAGGATGCGGTCTTGGCACTGCCAGTGATGGCAGCTTGGACATAGCCTCGACCAGCTTCGGGTCGACTTTGTCGCCTTCCGTTTTCTTCTTTAGGAATGAGAAGAGTCCGAGTTCTTTTTGATAGGATCTGGATATCGAGCTGACCATTTTTATTTTCCTGACTGAGCAACGTATACGCCGATTGTTCTTCTAAACTTTTTTCTATGCTTCTTCCTCAGCGGGAGGATCGTCTTCTGAGGGGAGGTCGAGAAACTCTGGGAGAGGCTCGTCCGTCAAAAAACGAGTCGGAGTCGGATCCGGTCCTGGAATGAAAATCTGCGGGCAGGTGTAGAAGTTGATGATCGATTCCCAGTGACCGGTGGTGTGGTTCATTGTCACCAGGCAATATGCCGGACCGAGAAGTCCGAAGAATATCGCTACATCCAGTCTCAGGTCTTGACCGCAGAAGGGAACCGGTTGGATCCAGGAGTAGAACTGGGTCGAAACGATCAAACTGATCATGCAGGCGAGCAGTTGGTCGTAGCGCAGTCCGAATAACTTCGGATGGTCTTCTAAATTGAGAGGGGTGATGTCGTCCATGGTCGTTCTCCTTAAGCACCGTGAGCCAGCACATCGGATTGAGCGATGCTCATGCCGCTTTCAGGTTTGCGAATCGGTTTTTTGTCGAGGAAGATTTGCTCGACGATCTCTTGAGGCAGAAGCGTAGGGGCGGAGTTGCCTGCCTTCGCTTCGGCGATTTGATGCTCGATCAGCTCTCTGGGGAGCATCGAGCGATTGTCCACCAGCGAATAATGACGAACGGCACCGTGAAAATCGCCCATGAGGCGCAGGACTTCACCCATGATATGGTGATACCGCCCGCGGTTACCGTACCAGGATTCGTCCTTCAGTGCTTCGTCAAGCTCGCGTGCCGCCAGCTCCAACCATTTGCCTGCCGGCTGGAAATCTTCTCGGGCGCACCAGTAGCCGTTCAGCGCTATGATGGCTCGATCGAGGCTATGCAAGCCGTGTTTGCGTGCGGACAAAACGGCATGACCGAACTTCTTAGCGTTGTCCACCGGCGGTGCATCAGGCACCATCTGCGGCAGCATGATGCTGTGCGCGAAGGCGCTGAGCCACCAGGTGTACAGGCACTCAGGGCACATGGCAATCAGGCTGGCGCGCACGGCGCCGTCGGGAAGCACGCGATGCAGATCGGCTTCCACCCGCGATTCGTGCGAGATCTTGGGCATCTTAGCCACTTGCGTGGTGGCGAAGTTGAGCTCGCACTTCGGGCAGATGACGGTCGTTTCTTTCAGTATGAATACTTTCATCGCGATTTGTCTGAGTGGCTCGCAGTCGGTGCAAACAGCGTTGTTTGCTTGCTTCTACAGATTAGATCCTGGCGGCGCCTCGGTAAATCGGGGGAAATCCCATGCAGCGTGGGGGAATGCCCATGCTTGAGATTAAATCTGCGATTTTGCTGTCAAATTTGCTCAGTTTTGACCGCAAGCCTGGCTTACTGGTGACCTGGCTTAATAGTCGTACTGATCCCAGGAGTTGTCTTCGCGTTTGCCGCCGCCTGCCTTCTTGGCGAAGTTGTCTATGTTTGGCGGATCCGGTACCGGTTTGGTGGGATCGAACTTGTTGTAGCCGCCGTATGTCGGATCCTTGCCGGCAATACGGGTGACGAAGCGGTTGATCATCATCTCTCGCACCGTCGTGGCCACGACATGGTTGCCGCCCTGGTAGGCGCTGGGGACGAAGTCAGGGTGGTCGACGACTTGAGTGACGAAGTCGCGAGTTGGATAAGCCTGCAGATCCTTGATCGGGTGATCCGGATTCTGTGACAGCACTTCGGTCTTAACATCAGTGAGAACCTGTCCGATCGCTTCGGCGCCGACAACGCTCTTGGCGTCGATGTTGTGCTCGTTCCATCTCGAGTCGCAATCGAGCATGGCTTGAACGGTATGCACGCGCTGAACGCTGAATCCGCCTGCACCCATGGTATTGAGCGTCACCGCTGCCGTGTGACCGAGGGATGGATTTTGAGCTTTCACTGCCATGGCGGTGCGGCAGACGTTGACGTCGCCCAGTTGCTGGAAGGTGAAACCATCGGCTTTCAAGTCATAAACTGTGTTGTATGCCATCTCGGCTGTGCTGGAGAATTGACTCATGTAGCGCTCGACGTCGACTTCGATGTCGTTGGGATTGTCGCTGCCATAGTCGCCCGTGCGTAAGCTGACTACCCGTGCCTCGACTCGACGCTCGACGGTTTGATCGGCGTTGGATGGAGCGTGGTAGCTGCCCATTTCAACCGAGCCGTGTTGCGCGTTGGCATCGTGCATCGGGGCGTCGACTTCGACGCGCTCGACCGTGCTGTCGCCGCGACTGCCACCACTGGAGGCGCCCGGGATGAAGGTGACGTTGGTGCGTGTATCGACGCGCTGTCCGGCATCGTTCGGTAGTTTGATTTGCGATGGGTCGATTGGTCTGGGCGGCTCGACGTGATCGGTGGAGATGATTTCCACCTCGACGTTCTGGTCGTGGATGACCGGCGGAGGCGTGTTGCCGTGACCGCTGACTTGAATGATCGGTGGACCCTGATTCTGCTGTGGAGGCGGACCCTGCATGCGCACTGTCTGTGCCGCTGATACCGGTGTCGGCGAGCCGCCTGTGTGCCTGAAGTTGACATGGGCCGTGCCGCCGTGCAGAGGTGCCATGGGCTGAGGAGGCGCAACCCGGCTGATGTCCACTGGTCCAGATGGTGTGCTCATGCCGCCGTCGACATCGACATCCACCATGACCGGTCCGCCGCCCATGCCGGGTCCGGGTCCGCTCGAGCTTGATGATGTTGCTGTCGGAGGTGGAGTGAAGCCGCCGCCACCACCGCCGCCACCACTGTAGCCGCCGTAACCGCCGCTGCCGCCACCACTGAAACCGTAACCGCCGCCACCGCTGCTGGGGCGGGGAGCGCTGCCGGCTGTTTGCATGGCCTTCTGGGCGTTGAAACAATCGACATAGTCCTGGTTGCTGGCGCCTGGTCCGACCATTGTGGCAACCGAATTGACCAGGGCGACATCATTCATGTCTTGAACAACATCGGCACCCATTTGCATTGTAAGAGCCGTCATGGTGCTGACCACCTCAGGGGGGATCAACTGCGCTTCGCGGCCTACCCAGGCATCGGCGACCATCGGGTGAGCATCAGGAATTTCGTTGTTTCTTCTCACTTCCATGTACTGGGTGGTGCCTGCCACGGCGGCGCGTTGTTCGTTTGGTCTGGCGCGCAGAACGTTGGCGTTGGTACCGACGGCACGGGAGATCGAGTTGATTGGAATGGCGTTTCTCACGAGCATTTCGGTGGCCGGGATATGACCCCAGTGCCAGCTCGATTCAGGCGAGCCGGGATCGGTCATGATGTGAACGCCCCAGGCTTGCTGCTCGTCGGTCATCGGACCGTAGCGCTCGTTGAGGTATTGCGTATAGGCATTGCCTTCCTGACCGCTGATGTAGGCTTGCGAGCCTGCGACGGCCGATGTGTACATGGACTGCTGGAATCTCTGTTTGGCGTTGGCGGTTTGCGCCCAGGAGTTGCCGTTGTACATCATGATACCGGCAGCCATGCGCTCGTACCATGTCTGAGGTTTGTCGGCGCCGGCATCGATTGCCGATTGTCGCGCTGCATCGTAGGCAACCGGATCGCTGCCGACAACCGAGGCATAACCGGCGGTCATCATCTGCAATGCGATGCGGTCGGCATTGTCGCCTTCGCCGGTGCGAACATGGAAGGTGGCGCCTTTCGAGTTGCCGTACAATTCCGGCTCGCCGCTGGTTGATGGACCCAATGTCGTATCTTGAGCCAGACGGATGGCGCCCGATATGCCTCTGGGCGGAATCCAGCGATAGAATGCTTGCTGGAAGCTATCTATAGGTGACTTCGACTGGGTGGCGTCCAGGCGCTGCTCGTGCGGGCTGGCTGGAGCTTGACCGTATGGCGCTCGGTCATCGGGTGGATGATATGGAGGTTGAGGTGGATCGCCATGGCCGCCGCCACCACCGCCGCCACCACCACCACCGCCACCGCCGCCGGTGCCGCCGCCCGTCACTACCGTAGCTTGTTCTCTGCCGCTGCCGTCATCAGCATTGGCGCCTTCAACGAATGAATAGATGTTATCTCTGAGCGTGCGGGCAGCCGGGCTTGCAGGAGCCCCGGTTCTGACTTGCGCCGTGGTTTGCTCGGTGCGCTGTTGAGGAGTGCCCGCTCCGGTGGTTTCGACCTGAACGTGGGTTTGCCCAGATGTATCCGCCGGTCTCTGCTCGGGTCTAACCGTGGCTGTCACTTGTGGCTCGGGAGCGCGTGCGGTTGTGCCTTCGCCTGTCGGTATCACTTGTGGTTGCACGAGGACAGGACCGGTTTCACCCGGAGCGGTTTCGCCGCCGGTCACGACAGGTTGTCCGTCGATGCGTGGCTGCGGTCCGGTTCCCGGTCTGGTTGTTCCCTGGGTTTGGGCTTGAACCGTATGGCGAGTCTCGGCGCCGGTGGTGCCCGTGTTATTTACCGGCAGAACGACTTCGACTTGCTGGCTGCCTGGTGTGGTGGCTGTCGGCCTTTCGCCCGGGCGCACGCTGACTGTAGGATCGGTCTTGACCGGACCGGCTTCGTTGCGCTGCTCGCCTGTAACAGGTGGAACGACAGTCGCTCCGTCATTGGCGCTGGTGGTGACGTCGCCTGCTGTCACAGGAGCATCAACCTTGCCCACCGGGCTGCCCGGTTGCCTTTGACCTTGATTGATCGGAGTCGCATCTACTCTATGGGTAGTGCTGGTTGCACCCGATCCCGCTCCTTGTGTGGGCAGAACGACCTCGACCTGCTGGCTGCCCGGCAGTGGCGCGGAGGTTTTTTGATCGGGCGTTTTGACGCTGAGGCTGGGCGCTTGCTGATCTTGTTTGCCGCCCTCGGTGGTTGTGCCGATAACCGGAGGAACGATTGGGGTTCCGTCAGGTCCCGTCTGTCCTTCGCCGGCGATCGTGACGCCATCCGTCTTGCCTGCCGGCGAGCCTGATTGTCTTTGCGTCTGCGTCGTCGTCGCTTCAATTCTTTGCGGCGCGCCGGTGCTTGCACCACCAGCGGTGCTGCCCGGGGCGACTGGCACTATCTCAACATTTTGACTGCCGGGCAGTCCTGGTCCGGCGGCTGTGCCTCGATCGGGCAGCTTCACGCCTACTGTAGTTTGACCATCGCCCGATCTGGTTACGGTGGCGCTGCCATCACCGGTTGTGTGTACAGCTACTGGTGGGTTCAAGGTGCCCTCATTGGCAGTTTGACCCTCACCAGTGACCACTGGTGCATCGACTTTTCCTGCCGGTCCGACAGGCTTTTGCTGTTGTCCGCCGCTGCCGGCATCAATTCTTTGGGGAACGCCCGAGGTAGTCGTCGCTCCGGAGGCTGATGATGGGACCGGGATGACTTCGACGTTTTGTCCGCCTGGCAGTCCGGTTGCCGGTCCGCGATCGGGCAATTTCACGCCGATGGTTGTTTGGCCATCCGGACTTCTGGTCACCGATGTGGTGCCTTCGCCGCCGGTTGTTTGCACCGATACCGGTGGGGCAATCGTGCCGTCGCTCGGTTGTCCTTCGAGTCGTCCATCTGTTCCGACCACCGGGGTATCCACTTTACCAGCCGGGCCGCCGGGCTGTCTTTGCGTGCCGCCTGGTGAAAGCGGAGCGTGCACTGATTGGCCCTGATCTTTAGTGGTTCCGGTCGGCGGTCCTGCGGTCGGCAATATTACTGTTACGGGCTGGCCGCCGCCGGCATTAATGCCGGCGTTTACTACAGTCTTGCCGCCTTCTTGCTTGACGACGCCTGGCTGATCGGCTCTGACTGGCGGCTGATCGGCGCCGCCTTCGCTTGACTGGATTGGCACCGTCACTGGTGCGCCGTCGGGTGTGCGAACCTCACTGCCGGTCGGCACTGTGCCATCACCCTTAACCTCAGGCTTCGAACTGGCCGGGCCGCCATCCTTGCGGGTTGGCAAGCTGACGCCAACAGTGGTTGAGCCGCTGACCGGACCTGAGCCGCTGCCCGAACCTGAGCCGGATGTCGGAGTTTGAACGGTCTCGACTTTCTCGCCGCCGCCTTTATCCGCTGTCGCCCGCTCGCCTGCTTTAGGCGGTTTGGGAAGATGGACGGCGACCGGAACGCGACCGCTTTCATCGGTGGTGGCATCATCTGTCCCCAGCATCGCGCTGGTCGTCGGATCAGGGTTGCGAGCCAGGGTCGGGTTAGCAACCGTTTGTCCCAGTGGATCGGCAGAAACTGTTGTCTTGTTTTCAGCGCCGGGTGGCTTCGATTTTCCATCGCCGCCTTTGCCGTCGACTTTGATTTCGCTGTCCGTTTTGCCTGCAGGACTTGCCGGCGTCCGGCTTGCAATCGGTGGAAGAGTGACTTGAGTATTGACCGTCTCACCACCACCGGCGGTGCCTTTGCTCTGACCGGGGGTCAACTTGTGAGTAGGTGTTCCTACGGCTGCTGCTTGCTCGGGATCGATATCGACATTAAGCGCATCGGTTTTCTGGCTTGGATCGCCACCGCCGGCTGTGCTCTTCGTCGTCTTATCATCTTCGGCGAGCTTGGCTGCATCAGCTGGATTGGGTGGGGTGATACCGCCGGCTTTGGGATCTGCTTGAGGTCCTGCCGGTCTGCGGTTCGTGTCGACGGGCGTGACCACTTCGCCGCCCTTGCCGCCGCCTTTTTCGCCTGTGCCGTCAGGGCGTTTGCCCGGAGGTGTGCCGCCCTTCAAGCCAAGCGCCGCAGCCAGATCGCCTGCTTTGGCGACATTGGCTTGCTCAGCCGTTTTGTCTTTAGGATCTTTATCTTTGTCGCCGCCGGCATTGACTTGTTTGCCCGGAACGACCGATGCTTGATCTTTATCTTTATCTTTGTTGTCTTTGTCGCTGCCTTTGTCGCCGGCACCATTGTTCTGATTCTGAATCGCCTTGACGGCATCGGCGGTGCGCTCTGCTTCTTCTTTTGTTTTTCTGGCGGCGTCGCCTTCCGGCGGGGCGGGATGCATGGCATCATGACCATCTTTCATGGCCATAGCGGTGCCAATCGCGGTTGGTATGGCGACGGCGGTAGCCAGCTTCTTCGCTGCATCGACAACCGGATCGGTCGGCGATGTTGGAGTACCGCTTGTTGTGGGAACCACAGGCGTAGCCGTTTCGCCACCGCCAGGACCACCTCTTTTGGGCGGTTTAGGTTTATCTTTATCGGCTCCCTCTGGTGCCTTCGGTCCGTCTTTCTTCGTGCCGTCCGGCCCGTCGCCTCCCTTCCCGTCCGGTCCTTTGCCGTCGGGTCCGGGTGGTTTTGGTCCGTCCTTCTTCCCGCCATCGGGTCCATCGCCTTTTTTGCCTTTAGGATCTTTATCGCCAAATGAGGCGCGTCTGATCTCTCTCAATAAATGTGGATCGCGAACTCCGTGAGGCAAGCCCGACAGGTCCGCTTTCTTCGACATTTGCGGCCCGCGAGCAGCGCCGGTGGTGAAGGTACCGCCGATGGCACTTGCCAACAACTGCGATCGGTCGCCGAGAAATCCAGCCAGACCTTTGCCGGCGTTCATAAATGTTGTGGTGAAAAGACCGGCAGTGACGAAGTCCGACATCGGGCTGATTTGAGCGCGAGCGATGAAGGAAGGCACCTGGATCATCATCTGCAGAATGCCTACTGCCAGAACGATTTTGCCCCACGGGTTGAAATCGGAGAGGACCATAATCACGAAAATCTTGAGCATGCCGACCCAAACGAATGTCCAGAGGCTGACTTCAACAAATGATCTGACGAAGCCTGCGGTGACGTTTTCGGTATCGGGTGTGGCGAAGAAGACGAGGAATATGGGAGCGAACATATATTGTGCGGTGAGCAGCGCCGTTTGAATCGCCTTCAAAACGAGGAGATAAACGAGCTCGGCGATCAGAATGCCACCAAGGAATAAATAGATGATCAATCCTACAAATGCCACCAGTCCGCCGACTGTTCCTAGAGCCAGAGCGCCGGGACCGGATCCGAGGATTCCGCCGAAAGCCTGACCGGCAACCGGAGCCGTGGCGTTGGCGATCAAAGCTGCGCCGGCGAGCAGTCCGCCTTTCACCGCTGCAGCCATTGCAGCATCGAGGGCCGAGACCTGGTCTGCCGAGTTGAAATAGATTGTTTTGATCATCTCGTTGGTGATCTGAATTTCAAATGCATAAATCGTCGGCCAGGCAAGCATCAAGCCGGCGGTGCAAATCAAGCGACCCACCGCTCCCAAGAGTTGATGGCCGCCGCCTCTCCATGCCGCTTCTGCCCAGAATTTCCAGATGCAGAGGATGAAGAGCAAGAGGAGAAGATCTACAGCGATACCGTATATGACATCAGCACCCTGGCGAATAAACGGCGAGATATCATCGGCAGGACCAGCCCCTGGAACGTTGCTCATGCCGTTGACCGCGATGTTCGGGTTGAGCACGAACAGTCTCAAGAAGCCGGTCAGGAATTGAACCGTGTCGGAAATCCAGCCGTTGATGAATTCGGTGATCCACTTACCGATTAGCTGACCGATGTTGGCAAACAAGTTGGAGATGATGTCATCGCCCCAGAATGTGTGCAAGCCCATCCAGGTGTCGTTATAGCTTCTGAAGTTATCAGTGAGCATCTGCTCGACGTTCTGGATGACGATGTCTTTGTTCTGTTCGGCAGCCTGATTGACATAGTTGGTCGGCGGCTGGTTTGGATAATCCATCGAGGTCGGGTTGGTCTTTTGAGCGCCCGACGACAACGGCGCAGTAGTGTTGTTCGGCCACGGCGAACCGGGCGGCGGCGGCTCTGTTTGAGCAAACGCGTCGGAGAAACAAAAAGGCGCCACCAGCATCAAGATTGCTGAGAGCGCAAGGATTAGCCGGCGGGCTTTCTGAGCCGGGGCTTGAGAGTTTTTGCTATCGGATTTTGTCAATGCCTTTGCCACGGGGTGATTCGCCAAAGAAACGTTGTGGAGTGGTTGATAACTGAAGTTTACGAACGTGGTCAAGATCTGTCATTGGGGAAATTCCCATCGAGATTGTGGTGGGAGTGGGAAAAATGCCATGCTGATGCACCGATATGAAGCCCGGGCGCCGAGCACATTTGAAGCGTTGACGGCGTGGCACATTTGAAGCGTGGGCGACGAGCACATTTGAAGCGTGGGCGACGAGCACATTTGAAGCATGGCGGCGAGCATATTCCGATTGATCAGAAATTCCGTGGAGATGCCCTCCTCGAGCGGCGCAACGACGAACGATCGTGGCGAATTGCTTGCCATTCCGCCGTCTCTGCTACGCCCGCGAGCGATCCGACCGCACCATGCCTTGGAGGTCCTTAGGGTGTGACATAGATATGTATGTCATCTATATGTATGGCGCGCTTGCGCTAGAGTCTGAAAAACTTATGCTGGCAAGGATCTCTGGCTCTCATGTTTATCCGGCGCCGAAAAATTTTACCCAAGAGATATGTCACACCCTAAGGGGTTGCCTGTAACACCCGAAGAAGGTGTTGTCGGTCGCACCATAAGGCACACGAAGGCACGGTTGTCTGTCACACCCTAATGCGAGCAAGCAGAGCTTGAAACACGGAAGGACCGACGTCATTCGACGCCGATCCCATCCGAGCCGTTCGACACAAACTTTTTGTGCTGGAGTCGCGTCCTCGTTGAGGACTCATTCCTTATATATGGCGTCGCGCTGAGAGGCGCTGGTCTTATAGACCGCCGCCCAGACCGCCGTAGTTATTGATGGCGAAGGTACCGATCAAGTGGACCGCAGTCGGTCCGCCGAATCCGACGCCCAGACCTTTGGCTACGTTCATCGCCGATTCGCCGCCGTCTCTTTGACCGAAGGCAATCTTCATGCCTGCCAGCGATGAGGGAACGGTCGAGAGAGCGGTGACGACGCGCGAGATGTCGCGAGCCGTGTCATAACCGAAGTCTGCCAGTTGTCCTACTTCGTTCGATTGACCATAGCGTGGGTCTACCGGGGCGCCGACGAGTCCTTGTGCATGTGCCGCTTGGTCATAAACGCCAATTGCCATGAGAACCAGTTGAGGCGCGAGGAGAAACCCGACGCGTGTGGCAACCTTAAACGAATGAGAATTCGCGATCTTCTTCGCGAGGTGGTTGATTTTCTTCATCGTTGCCATGGTTGTAATCCTCCATTGGATTTGAATTAAGGGTGTGGGTCGTAAAATTCGGAGAGGAGCGTGTGTAGTATTTGGATCAAGATTTGTTTTGTGCCGGTTCTTTTTTGAGCAGCTGTCCTCGCACTGTGGATGCGCTTCTCATATTGGTCGCGAACGATCTGGGATCGGTCGAGCCCGCCACGCACATTGATGATGGATAAACCTTCGTTTGCGGCGATGGTTTATCAGAGACGTTTTTACTTGCCGGATGAAAGACATTCGACGAACTGAGCTTCAGCGTTGATGCCATTCTTGGATTCGAGGCTAAAACGGCTGGCATCTTGGTTTTCAAATTGCCATGCAGAGCCTTAGTCGTCATCCCTTCAGGACCAACATACGATCCGAGAGATGATGGTTGTTTTTGATTTCCAATAATGATAGGTACATTCGGCTGGCCGAATGACGGGCTTGGAATGCGCACGTTGATGGGCGGCCTTCCCATAGAGATTGGCGTAGAGGCTGCCAGAGGCATACCTGCGGGCGTGGACTGCCCGATGCGCATTGGTGCAGACGGCACCATGGACGGTGCGCTGACCAGCGGTCTGTAGTTCGGGTTGACTATAGGCTGAGGTGCTTGTGGCATGAGATAGCCTAAATCCAAACCGAGAAGGTTAAATTGGACCGGCTTTGATTGTGGCGGAGCCGGTTTCTTTCCGGTATTCGGATCGAGCGCCCAGAAATTCCAACCCATTTGGAAGCGTTTGCTCCATTGCGGCGACTCTTGCGCCGCTGCCGGCTTGGCAGAAACGAAGTCAGCAGCGAGACCAACGGTCGTTGCCAGAGTTATTGAAGTGAGAGTTATTGCGCTGAATTTCATTTCTGCTGTCCGAGTGGTTGAACTTTCCCAGTCTTTTTGATTCCTTTCGCTGATTAGCTTGCGCTACTTCGAGCCGTTGTTTTGATTTGATCAATGGATTGCCGTTTTATTTATGCAAGATGACACCGCTTACGTTGCTGCTGCTGCCAAATCCTGTGCTGTAAGATTTAGGCGCGGTAGATCCCTGCTTGTAGGCGTTGTTGTTGTAGCTGATCACTTTGGGTTCGGCTACTGCAGATTTCGGCTGTGCAGGCGGATGCAAACGACCTGACAGATGAGCGACGTGCCCGATTGGTTGGCGCGGTGCATGCAACTTGCCGTGCAGTCCCTGGCTGGTTGAGCCTGATGGACGGGCATTGTTGCTGTTCGGCGAGCCGAATTGACCAGGCGGTTGCTGAGCCAACATGGCTGGTTGCTGTGGTTGCACCGGGCTGCCGAAACTAGGATTGAAAGGCGTCGGCTTCAGGGCCGGCACCGCGCGTGGTGCCATGATCGTTGGCTTCACCGCAGTGCGCACAATGGGCGGCGGAGGTGCCGGTGCCAGGAATGTCGGATCTACGCCAAGCAGAGCATTGCCGTGCGGCATGCTGCCGGTGGTGACCGCAGTCGCCGGTTGAGGATTCCGGATCTGGTTCAGATAACGTCCAGATGGTTTCTCGTGGTTGTCGACCTTCCACTTGTTCGGCTCGAATACAAAACGAGCACCTTGAGCCATAGCCGGCTTTGCTGTGATTATGTCGGCAAACGCCAATCCGCTGATTGCGAGTGTGATTGCTGTGAGGGTGTAGATACTTCTTTTCATGGCTATCATCCTGAGACGAAATGACTAAAAACGAAATCCGTTGCGTGTGCCGAATCCTGTTGCGGCAATTCCGAAGATTCCCAGACCCAGAAGGGAGCCCGGGCGTCGGACTTGACCAGGTCTAAGCAGTCCGAATGCCATTGAGCTGGCGCCTGACACGTTATTGGCGGCGCCACCACGCCTGGTATCATGCCTGACGATAGGCAGAGTCGATCCGGCTGTAAGAGTTTGGGTCTGGCCGACGGTCCCATATTGAGGTGTGCTGGATGAATTCGAAAGCCAATCAGGTTGAGCAAAAGCTGGGTGATTGGGATCGATGACCGGCTGACCCGGTTGGCTGAAAGGTGCCAAACCGCCCTGGCTAAATGGTGCCGAACCGCCCTGGCTGAATGGCTGTCCATTCTGAACAGCACTGGGATCGAAGGGTGCCATCCGGCTCGATTGATTGAGGCTGGACGGCGAAGTGCCTCCCAGAATTTGACCAATTGCCGCACGTCTCAACTCCTGAGCTGACATGGGCGGCGTTGGGTTCATGTTCATGTTTCCATCTGAACCGCTCAGACCGGATAGCTGACCTTGGGTAGCGCCCATCCGTACTTCCTTACCAGCCGGTATCGGGCTTGGCACCACTTCCGGTGGCAGGAAAGGAGCGGAACTGTTTGTCGTTTGGAATGGCTGTGAAGTGAGTCCGGCTTGATCGAAGCTCTGCGCGCCTACAGGAGAGGCACAGAAGCTCAAACAGACCATCAGAAGCATTAGAATGCCTGATGAGCGCTCTTTTGATATTGACCATTTTCTGAGACTTGCTTTCATAACCTTCCAAAACGATGAATTGCGGTCGGAACGCAAACAGCATAGTAGAAAATCCGCAGGACACTGAGAAGCGGTGAATTTCCCAACCCCATGGGAAGATCCCCCCTTTTCTCCCGGAAACCCGCTCTCCCTTATCAGATGGGCGCTTTGATAATCGGGGTCAACTTTTGTCCGGGCGATGTTGTTGAACGACAACAATTCTGCGAACCCGCATGGATGGTTTCTTTCGGCATTCTTTCGATAATATTTAAACCATGAAAATACTCCATTTGGGTGATCATAAAACCGTCGAGATCAGTGTTAATTGTCTTAACGGCGACCCACCTAAAAGCACGGCGGCAGTGATCGTGGAGCTTCTCTATTCATAAGGCTTGACACATGAGCCCGCGTTTGAAAAGGCAGATCGAAAAAGAACAACAAGAGCAAATAAACGAGCGCCTCTACGCTTTGCTGAAAAGACAACACGCCAAGCTGACGGAAGCGCAGGCTGAGCTTGATGCGCTCACTTATTCCATCGCGCACGATCTCAGAGCTCCCGTTAGAGCGCTGTCTGCCTTTGTTGAAATAATGAACGAGGAGCACGCCCATGAGATTTCCGAGGAGGGGCGCAGCCATCTCGAGGTAATTGCTCGAAGCGCAGCTCAGACGGATCGGATGCTTCAAGACTTGCTCAAGCTTTCGCAAGTGACGCGATGTAATCTGAGCTTCAGCAATGTCGATATGACAAAACTGGCTCGCTCTGTTATTGAAGAGCTGAAAGAAAAGTATCACGATCAAGCTCTGGTGTTTGATCTAAACGATCTGCCCTCATGTTGGGCAGATGCGGAGTTGATGAGGCAGGTCTGGCGAAGCCTGGTCGATAACGCCATCAAGTTCGCCAGTTCACGAGCGATTGGCAGAATCGAAATTGGTGGCAGCGAAGATCCGTCTACCGCTACATTCTTTGTCAGAGACAACGGGCAGGGTCTTGATATGCGGTACTCTTCGCGCTTGTTCAAACCGTTTCAACGACTGCATAAGAGAAAAGATGATGATGGAAACGGCATTGGTCTCGCCCTGGCGCAACGAATCATCAGGCGGCACAACGGTAAGATTTGGATTGAGAGCGCGCTTGGTGAGGGAACGTGCGCGCATTTCTCCATTTCCAAACTCAGCAGTGAATCTGAAGACGACGGCGTTTTCTTGCAAGAGATCGAAGCGGCCCTGGGGTCATTAGAATGAGGGAACGGCATCAGGACAAGGGAACGGCATTAGAATGAGGGAATGGCAAAGGTGATTCAAGATAGCCAGCTCAAGAATATCTTGATCGTTGAAGACAATGCTGATGATGTTAAGCTCATGCGACGCGCGCTCGAGAAGAGCGGCATGCAGCTCGAATTTCGTCTGGCCGATGACGAGGCCAGCTTGCGAAAAGCGCTGGATGAATGGCACCCCGACTGCATCCTCTGCGACTATTCCTTGCCCACGCTTGATGGTTCTCGTGCACTGTCCATCGTCTTGGAGTCCGGCTTGATGGTGCCGTTTATCGTTGTGTCGGCAACTATCGGCGACGAGAAAGCGGCTGAGATAATCAAGGCAGGCGCCGCCGACTTCGTTCTCAAATCGAAGTTGCATAAGCTGCCCTCGTCCATAGCCAGCGCCCTCAAGGAAGCCGAGCGCAAAGTGAGCGAGCAGAAGATGAGACTGCGGGCCAGAGAGTTGCTGGGCGAAACCAGACCGCCGCTCCCAGTGGCAAATCCATGGGGAGATCGCGATCTGCGTGTGCTTGCCATCGAGGACAGCACCGAGGATGTCGATCTTCTGGGCACGGAGCTTCGCCGGCAGAATATCCACTTCGTGCTCCAAAACGTGATCGATGAAGTTGGGCTGCGCCAGGTGCTTACATCGTTCGAACCTGATGTGGTTGTTTCCGACTTCATTCTGCCTACCTTTGACGGACTGAGGGCACTGAAGGTGGTGCGGGAGTACAAACCCTACATTCCGTTCGTGATGCTGTCGGGAGTGCTTGGTGAAAATGAAGCCATTGAGACTATTCAAGCCGGCGCCAGTGACTATGTTCTGAAGAGTGATATGAAGCGCTTGGTGCCGGTGATCGTGCGCAGCATTGTCGAGGCTCAAAACTGCGAGCTCCGAGAGGAGGCAGAAAAGCGTTTCGAGAAAATTTTTCATCACTCACCAAACGGCATCGTAGTCAGCCACAGGAATGGAAAGATATTCAGCGCCAATTACTTTGTCCAGATTCTTTCGGGTTATGCAGCTGATGAATTACAGAATCTCAATCTCGGCGCTTTGATTAGAGACTGGCTGGCCCTGTCCGCCGCCCTTTCCAGAAGGCAAAACCGCGATTCAAACAATCGCTATGAGCTTCGCCAGCTTGAATTGGTCCGGAAGGACGGCTCCACAACTGTTGTAGAGGTGGGTGTCACGCCTGTTTCATTGATGGGCGAGTCACTCTTACTCTCAACGATTGTAGACTTGACCGATCGCAAGGAGGCCGTGCGCGTTCAACAACTCGAGCAGATAGCAGAGCAGCGGGAAGAATTCGTTGCCTCGCTGGCGCATGATTTGAAGACACCCTTGATAGGAGCGAATCGAATTCTCGAGATTATTCTGAAGCAAGATGAGATGCTGCCGAACGCCATGGAATTGCTGTCTGAAATCAGGAACAGCAACCTGCGCATCATCAACATGATTGAAAATCTGATTGGCGTCCAGCGCTATGAAGAATTGGAAGGCAACCTTTACTGCCGGCGAACCGACCTGGTAAAGCTGCTCAAGGCGTGCGTCAATGACATAGAAGCCACAGCTTCCGTGCCAGGCATCAAGGTCAATCTGCGCTTTCCGGAAAAATGCGAAATCGAATGCGACGAGTTCGCCATTCAACGCGTCGCTCAAAACCTTCTTGATAATGCCGTCAAGTTCGCCGGCGATGGAGGGACAATCGAGATCGACCTCTCCCTTGACCGCGAGAAGGTGATCCTGAACTTGTTCAACACCGGTGCATTAATTCCGACAGAGGAGATATGCTCTCTCTTTCAGCGATTCTGGCGGAGCTCGCATGCCCGCCGCTATACGCCGGGCACAGGCATCGGGCTTTATTACTGCCGCAAAGTCATCGAAGCGCACGGCGGTAAGATCGACTGCATAAGCAGCGCCGAAAGTGGTGGCACTCGCTTTTTAGTTACGCTGCCGATTCATGCCATGTCCGGTGACAGAAGAACCGACAGTAGTATCACTGCCGGTCCTCACTGAGCCGTTCGAAACTTCTTACAGCAGGCGCTCGGGCTTTGCAGTTCTTATAGACCGCCGCCCAGACCGCCGTAGTTATTGATCGCGAATGTGCCGATCAAGTGGACCGCTGTCGGTCCGCCGAATCCCACACCCAGACCTTTGGCAACGTTCATTGCCGATTCGCCGCCGTCCCGCTGACCGAATGCAATCTTCATTCCGGCAAGCGATGAGGGAACAGTCGAGAGAGCCGTAACGACACGCGAGATGTCGCGGGCGGTGTCATAACCGAAGTCTGCCAATTGACCGACTTCATTCGATTGCCCGTAGCGGGGGTCCACAGGCGCCCCCACCAATCCCTGCGCATGGGCAGCTTGGTCATAAATACCAATCGCCATGAGGACGAGTTGAGGAGCCAGGAGGAAACCCACGCGGGTGGCAACCTTGAACGAGTGAGAAGAGCTAATCTTCTTCGCTAGTTTCTTCAGATCTGCCATTTCAATACCTCCTATGGTTCTTAATTGCAGTTTGTTGTTTGATTCCGGTGAAAACTTAGTCATGTGATTTCTCTTGTGGTTGGATGCTGGTTTAGAAGTTGGTCTCGATTGCTGTAGGATCGAGAAGCTGACCCGTCTTCTGTGGATTCTCGTTGGCAGGTACAGACTGCCTGCGAGGGAATCCGAAGTCGGTAGATTTGCTTGATGCAGGATCGACTCGCCGCAGACCTTGACCAAATTCAGTGGTTTGCTGCGCCGTCAAGCCCATGATGCCGTTTCCTCTCATCGAGGAGAGACCATAATCCTGAACGGTCGAGCCGGTCGGAATGACCGTGCCGCCTACTTTGAAGCGCTGACCGCCGCCCAGATCGATGGAGCTGTTTCGCCAACCGTCGCCTGTCGGTACACCAGTGACGGTGCCCCAACCTGCCCATGGACCTAATCTTGTGATGTTGTCCTGGCTGCCGTCACCACCAACGCCACCAATGACGCTGTTGCGGCCGCGGAGCTCCCACTGGTGAGTTTCTTGTCCACCGCGTCTGATCGTATTGATGCTTGTGTTGAACCCGCCTGTTCCCGGCAGTCCGCCGGTCGGGATCATGTTGGTCGGCGAGGCTGGATAGGCGAATCCAGGAGGCGCCAGGTATTCACCCGGATCGGGACCGGGAGTCGAAGGCGGAGGCGGTATGACGGGCGTCAAAGCCGGACCGAGTACACCTGGAGGTGATATCACGGCTGGTGTTACGCCCAGGTTGATGCCTGAGTTACCCTGATCGATCTGGTCGGCTGGAATTGCCGGGATCCAGGGAAGGAGCGTCGATGGTCCAGTCATACCAGGCGTTACAGGCGCCGGTGTCGGTCCATCACCAATCGGCGGTGGTTGTCCCGGCGGTGGCGGAACGAATGGTGGCTCACTTGGTGCGCCGTCAAGAAGCGGCGTGTGAATTGTTGATACCGGACCTCCCGGAGGCGGTCCTTGTTGCACCGGATTACCCGGGAAAGGCTGAGCCAAGGCCGCCGGCACTGCCATCAGGCTTAGCGTCGCCGCTAGAAATACTTTCGATAGAATCTTGGACTTGGTCATTGCTGGCCTCCTGAAGGCATTTGTGATGACAATTTAGTAGGGAGCGATCGTGAATTGAGCCCGAAGGTTAGGTCCCTTGAAGAGGGTTCTGTTTCCGTTCAAATCCTGGGTTTCCTGCGCGTTCGGAAAATTGCCGGAGCGATTGTTGGAACCTCGTTGCTGAATGTATTGGCAATTGCGAGGACCATCTTGAGAGAATTGAGGCATCATCTTGAGATTCGGTTTGTTCGGCAAAAGCTCGCCGAAATCGCACAACTGCGAGCCTGGTCCATAGACCGTATTCGGGCTGCGACCGAAATCGCGAGTAGTTTGTGCCCCCCAACGGTTTTGCGGCGCCTGATCGCCAGGCATGCCACCATCGGGATTGATGTTTACCACCGCCGCCGGTGGCGGCTTGAAATCCATCGGTCCAGGCAGAGTACCGGGATCGGCGGCCACAAAATTGGTCGGAGGCTGGAGCATTCCGCCCAATCTAGATGTAGCTTCCTGCTTGCCTTGAGGACCTGGAGGAATCTCTCCTATGTACACTTGCGAGGCCGGCGGATCAGGATTACCGAGCATGCCGGGTGTCACAGGTGCAGGAACAGGTCCATCGCCTATCGGCGGTGGTTGTCCCGGAGGAGGTGGAGTCAGCGCTGGCTCGGTAGGCCCGATAACTTCCGGATAGAAGCTAGGTTGAGCTTGGGCTGCATTTGCAAAAGAAAGGACGACCAGTGCCAGCGTCGCCGCCAGCATGATTGCATTTTTTCTTCCGCCTTCCAAAATCACTGGTTTGTTCCTCAGCTTTATTGATGGGTTTCGAATCGAGCAACCGCGAAGTCGCGAGCCGATACTCCATCGACTTAAAAGGTACAACCTGGCGCAATCCATGTCTGCCGGTGAATCTACGCATACACCTACGGTTTCTCCCACTCTTTGCGGCGCCATGAAGCGCATACCTATATAAAGGTAGGCGAGCCAGCGTACAAACCGGAGTCGCCCAGGCAGTCATCGGCTGACCTGGCGGTCCCTGGCGCTGTTTACAAAGCCTCAGCTTCCTCTACCTGGGGCTGGGAATGACGAACCAGTACGTGCTGCCGCTGCCAACCGTGCTGGTCGCTCCAATCGTGCCTTTGTGAGCCTCGATGATGGCTTTGCAGAATGACAGCTCCAGAGCACCTGGTTGTTTCTCGAGCTCGCTTGCGTCCTGTTCTTGCAAATCGAAGATGCGCGGCAGGAGATCTTCGGCAATACCTTTACCGCTGTCATTGACAATGAAGCGTATGCCCTCCAGTTCGTTCACCGTGCGAATCTCAACGGATGAACCGGGCGGCGAGTTCTTGATGGCATTGAGCAGGAGAGATGAAACGGCGCGTACCAGAAGCTTTTCGTCGCAGCGGAAAATAATTCCCTCGGTTACGACATCGATATTGACTTTAGCCTTTGATGCTCGTTCCTCCAGGCTCAACTTAGCAGCACTGATGATGTCCTCATCTACGGCTTCACTGAGCTTGAGCTGCAGGACCTTGCGCTCGGCTTTATCAATAACGCTAAGATCGTTGATCATGGATATGAGCTGCTCGATTGATTGTTGGGCTCTTTCCAGCCTCTCGAGCGCCTTATCGCTGAGATCGCCTACCGATCCGGATTTCAGCGTTTTTAAAGTCATCTCGATTGCCGTAAGTGGAGAGCGAAACTCTCGGCTCACAAGCGCGATGATTGGTTGCCTTATCCGCTCGCTCTCTTTCCTGGCTTTCTCCTTCAGAGGACCGGCGACTTGTTTGTGGGGTGAACCTTTCAGTTCCACTCCATCGGCCGCATTGCCGATAAGCGGCGTCGGCTCGATCTGCCCCGGTTGAGTCAACTCGCTGATCGAGCCAGGCTTGAGAAGCGCCTTGACGATCTGTCGCTGGAAATAAATGAAGCATAGAATGGCAATCAAAGCGTTGCCGCCCAGACCTAAAATAATTGAGGCATTAAACCATTGAGCAGAGCGGTGCTCATTTTGATGCGCTTCTGAATTCAATTGATCGATAGTGATCTTGTCTTCGTCCATCGTCGTTCCGATCTTCCGGATCAGCCCCCCGACCTCGATCAAATTTGCCTGTCGAGCCTCAGGTTCGTCCGATTGAAAATCAGAATGGGTTCCCTTGAGTAAATCCATCGTTTGAGAAACGAGATTATCTAAAGACTTGAAACGATCCCGGTCGCTCTGTGTGACCATGTCCAGAGCGTTCTTTTCATCCTGAAGCGCTTCCTGATCCTTTTGACGATCCGGTTTGAATTGAGCATTGCCTGTGGAGTGGTACAGGACGAAGTTGCTGGCGATGTGCAAAATGCTCACGACGGCGCGATTTTGTGCGATGACTATTTCTCGAACGCGCTCTTCGCCATTGTATGTTTTCTCCAGGTCGGCCGCACGCGAAACCAGGAAGGCGACAAATACAATCTGAAAAGCGACCGGAATCGCGATCAGTGTTCTGATCTGCTGAGCCAGGTTCGCATCTTTCGGATTCCTTTGCATCTCGCTCTATCTATCCTGCAAGCATCCAGGCATAAGCCCGAGCGGCGGAAACCAATCGCTCAGGGCTGGCCCATAATATACCCAGTGTGAGTGAACTCAATTGCCGTAAAACAGCCGGCTAGCGGGGCGATACGTGGCGGCTGGGTCAGATAATTTGATATAAGAACGGCGGCCAAAGTCTATAGCACCGCCAGAGGTGTCATTAAAATTATCTTCTCAAAATGGTGTCGTATTTGGTGTATCTCCGCTCAGGTGATCAATTCAGCGCTTTTTCAGGGCACTCCCGATGGTGGCAAAAGCTTTTTACAAACTCGACCTTTGCCTTTATTATAGGGTTCAAGAAAGGGGGGTCTCCGTGAGCACGTACGAAGCAATCGCTAGTCATAGCAATTCCATCTTTACTACTTCTGAGAATAACGGGCACGATGAGGCTGTAACGCTAGACGGATTGGATCATATCTTCAAGTGGGCATCAGAGGTGGTGTCAGAGGGCGAAGATATCCGCATCAAACAAGCGAGAGAACGCCGGATTAGAAGACAGGTTCTCGACGTCGTTCAAAAATATCAGCAAGAGCGCGTCGCTGCCAAAACAAAGGATGAAGTTTGCTACCTGCAACGTCGAGTCATCGCGCTTCTGCAAAAGTTGCAAGAAATGACCGAGGAAAACGCAGCCGTTAAGCAAATAATGGTCAGCCAATACTTTGCCTTGCAACGCATCCCTCAGCTTGAATTTGAAATCAAGCAGCTCAAAGCGATCGAATTCGAACGCGAAGCAGCGGTTATGGAACGCCGTTATCTCATGGATGCGCTTTCCAAGCTGAAAGTTGAAAGAGATTATCTCGAGGATACGCTGACGGCAGCTGAAGATGAGAACTACAGATTAGCCCGGATCCTCGAAGACACGCGCTCGGAGCTTGCCGAGATCAGGGCGCGAAGATGGTGGCACATCCTTTATAGATGGTTTGCACGGGCACCATATATGAGGCGCGACGCATCTATATAGATTGCATTTCTCAGCGGCGTTGAAACATAGAGGAAGGTAACAGGAAAAGGTTTTTCTCCAGCAGCACAGGCGGTCGGAATGATCGGTCCACCAGGACATCTTGGTGGACCGATCTGCTTTCCTGGATTCGTCAGCTTGCACGATTTTGACAGGCTGGGTCTCGATTAAACCTTTGCATCTCCCGGATGCAAACATGCTATTTCGCGATCAACTGGTATCTGCGGGTGGACGTTTCTGCTCGAGGCATTTACTAACCCATTGCCAGTTGGTATCTCTCAGTCCATAAATCGAGCTCAAGTCAGCTGCGGCCATGACTCGCATCTCATGTAGAAGGCAATTGGGCTCTTTACAATGATCGTCCCTTTCGCTCACTACCGGCTCATCAAAGATGATGAGATTGGAGTTCGGGTTCGTCTTCCAGTGCCCCTTTGATTCCGTCTTCCAGAGTCCTGATTCCCGCTTGCAGAGTCCCTTCGATTCCCGCTTGACAGCGAATACGTCCAATGAGGGTATGGCAATGAAGGAAAAGTGGCAAGGGTCTGATTGCGCTGAACCTCGGAGCCTGGATGGCGTCAATGAGCCTGTCGACC
>JAJPJO010000516.1 GCA_021324135.1 Pseudomonadota bacterium | reverse complement strand
GATAGCAGCGTGCACTGTTGAACGGCGTTAGGGTTGTGGAATTGGCGATGAACCGATGCGGCGCGATAAACCAGTTCCAAAAGCGTCGTGTTGTAAATTCGCTCCACCTCTGCGCGGGTCCAATCGTTACGCACCGCATATGGTGGCTGACTCTCCGGCGCCGCCAGATCATTGATGTGCATTGCCGGGTCACAAACAGTTTTCTCAATCAATTTCATCTCACGTCGCTCGCAATATAGTGCAGTTGGAACCAGTCAATTTACCGGATGTCGCGCGACGATTTCAATTCCCCTCGATTTAATCGTCGTTCTTTTTTGATTATTTTTCATGTATTGCAAAGCAGCCAGGTTCAATTCCTTGCCTTCGGCAAAGCGCAATGCTAGCTGAGAGCGGCAACGACCTCATCAATACAAGCATAGGCGCCCTCGAGGGTGTCCTCATCGATGCAGTATGGGGGCATCAAATAGACTGTATTGCCGAGCGGTCTTATGAGGAAACCGCGTTTGAGAAACTCCTTTTTCAGCCGCCCGCCAATCTCATTAAAATATGAGTTGTCGGTGCCCGTCTTGATTTCCATCGCGGCAATCGTGCCGCATACACGGAGGTTGGCGATCGATTGATTCTTGCGCAGCCTTGCTGCATGGCGCCAGTGGCGCGCCTCCATGGTCATGAAGCTCGCTTCGCTTTTCATGAGCAGTTCCGTTGATGCCACTGCCGCAGCGCAGGCAAGCGGATTGGCGGTGTATGAATGACCATGGTAAAAGGTTCTCCGCTTATCAGTGCTCAAGAAAGCGTCATAGATCTTGTCGTTGCAGACGGTCACCGAAAGCGGCAGGAAACCGCCTGTGATGCCCTTTGACAAGCAAATTATATCGGGAGTGGTGCGACTCTTTGAACAGGCGAACCAGTCTCCGGTGCGCCCGAATCCAGTCATCACCTCGTCGTAAATCAAAGGTATGTCGAATCGGCGCGCCAGCTCGCTGAGCTTGAGCAGGAATTCCGGACGGCAGATTCGCATGCCGCCTGCTCCTTGCACTAGAGGTTCGACAACGATTGCCGCGAAGCTTTCCGGATTGCCGGCAAGCGCTTCGCCTATGAATGAGATTGAATCAGCCTCGCGCCTCTCGATATCTTCAGAGCTTTCGCCCGACTCGTGGATTTCCGGAAATGGTGCTGCCGTGATCGAGAACATGAGCTCCTCAAATGGCATGAAAAATCCGGATGTGCTGCCGAGGGACATGGCGCCTGTGGTATCGCCGTGGTAGGCGCCGTCGAATGCAATAAATGATCGCCGCGGCTTGCCCAGGTTCCACCAATACTGAAATGCCATCTTCAATGCAACCTCGACAGCCGTCGAGCCGTTGTCAGAAAAGAACACGTGCCTTAGCGATGGCGGCAACACCTGAAGCAAGAGCTGGCTCAAACGCTCTGCAGGCGGGTGGCTGAACTCGGCAAAGATTGTATGGTCGAGTGCGCAGGCTTGCTCATAAATGGCGCGCGCTATTGCCGGATGGCTGTGCCCGTGAATATTCGTCCACCAGCTCGAAATCATGTCGGCAATGCGCGTGCCGTCTTCGAGGTAGAAATAGACGCCCTCGCCCCGCACCACGCGTGGTGGCGGTTCGGCTGAGCTCATCTGGGTAAAGGGACGCCAGATTGTGTGCGGTGACTGAATCATGCACGTTCTCCCGTAAGCGCCGGCTGTTCGAAGAATCTGTTCCAAAACGGCCTGCGAAAATGGCGATTATAGAGATCATCGAGAACGGCAGGCGTGACATGCTCGACAAAGGGAAGGGCGGCAAGAACCGGCACGCGAGCAAACTGCTGGATCGCTTGCATGTTTTCCTCATGCATGGGGCCGTTCATCACTACTCCCAGGATTGGGATACCGGCTTGATTGAGCGCATTCACGGTCAAGCAAGTGTGGTTGATCGTGCCCAGCTTGCTTGAGGAAACTATCACCACCGGCAATCGCAATTTTCGAATCAAATCAATGATCAACGCCCGGTCGTTCAGTGGAACCATGACGCCGCCCGCGCCTTCGACAATCAACGGCTCGTAGGCCACCTTTGGTAAAGCGATCGTATCCAGGTTAATCTCAATTCCCTCAACACGCGCAGAAAGATTTGGCGCCGCCGGAAGCTTTAGTAAGTAAGTCTCATCAACAAAGTGATCGTTGCTGAGCTGGCTATGATGCTGAACCCATTGCCGATCCGTTTTGAAAGAGGAGTCGTCGTCAATGCCTGATTGTATGGGCTTCCAATAAGTTCCGCGCGAGCCTCGCAGAAGCAGTGCCGATACGAACGTTTTGCCTATATTGGTGTCGGTGCCGGTGATGAAGATGCCACCAGTGTGTGCGGAAGGTGAGTTTTGAGCGGGCATTGATACCTCCTTTGGGCGCTGATCCGATTACTGTTTTGGCTTACGCAGATAACCATAAGCGATGTGATAACTTACATCGATCGGCTTGAGGGTGCTTTCATTCCAGGCGCGAATAACCGGCCACAATGAGGGGTTTGCTGCCTCAGGCTTCTCTGAGGAGTCGACCCGCGTATGCGACCCCGTCAGTTTCAAGCTCCTGAAGAAGCTGCGCGCATCTTTATAACGAATGGTGTGACTGTTTGTCAAAATGCGGCTGCTCAGCCCCGATCGGCGAGCGGCCCTGATGATCTGCTCTTCATTCGGCAGATGATTGGCGGTGTATTTCAAATTGTAGAGGGTGCAGATTCGCTGCCATTCAGAGAATGATTCATTGGTGGGAACGGAGAAAAACAGATATCCGCCCGGCACCAGCCAGTTGCTGAGAGTTTCGAGGCAGACCTCAAAATTATCCGCCCACTGAAGAACGAAGGAAGAGGCGATCAGAGCGAGCCGGCCGTGCTGCTCTGGTAAGGCATTGATATCGAGACGCTCAAATGAAGTGTCGGTGCTTCTTTGTGCCATGCCAATTCGGGTGCGGCACGTTTCAAGCAAGCGCTCCGATGCATCGGAAAAGGTTATGCGGCGCCCACGGCAAACAGATAGAAGACTGCTCGAAAAAACGCCGGTACCGCATCCAAGTTCCAGGGCGTCACCAGGCGGAATGCGCTCTTGCAACTCGGCGAGCAGATCGAGCAGCCAGTTGGCCGCGATCGTCTGGATGTGCGCGTTGGCATCGTACGTCGCACATGAACTTTCGAAATTACTGATGACCGGCGGGCTGTTCATCGTCGGTCAGTATCAAATGAAAGGCAGCAAACAATCATGAGACGCCTATCATGCCGGATTGCTAAATATGGTCGATAGCGCAGGCTGACCTGATTCGCTAAATGTTGAGCAGAGGTCGGGAATGCTGACACGCTCCAGAATCGTTTTGATGCACAGATCTGCATGGGTAAACGGCAAGCCGTGCCCAGGTTCAGGCAGAAGGACGAGCTGAGCATTTCTTAAAGCGCAAGCCAGTTCCCTTGCCTTTTCTTTGCTTACTATCGTGTCGTTTTCGCCGTGAACGATCAGTCGCTGCCTGGCGGATGCATGGGGAATCGAGCCATCCTCGGTTTGAGGACCGAGCCCGCTCAGGTTCAAATCGAGCCGAGAACTGCTGAGAAACTGGAGATCTTGCCTCAACAGCTCTACATTCAAGGTTGCGATATTGAACTCGGGGATGCTGTCGAGACTGAGTCCGCATGCCTGATGGAAATCGTTCAACACCTCCTCGGGGCAGCTATCCAGTTTTCTGATCATGCGATCGATGGTTTTGACTGAAAGCCTCTTTTGCAGAGGCTGCTCCGGATGAAAGTGGATGAACGATCCGATGCAAATCAGTGCATCGGCTTGCAGAAAACGTTCGGGCAATAGATGAAGACCTAGCGAGTGAACGATGACGATGCGAACAGCACCAGTGGCGGTAGCAGCAATCGGCTCGTGAGACTGGCTTATCGTCGGGCTTTTGAAATAGCCTCGATCGAGATTGATGAAACGGATCGGGTACGGCAGGGTTTGCAGCAAAATATCTTGCCATTGTTTCCAGTGAGCGGAGGCGAAAGCCCAGCCGTGTTGAAAGATGAACTCGATGGCCGCCTCATCTGTTGATCCTTGATGCGCTCGATTCACATCCGCCATGTTTTAATCGCCTCGCAAAGCCTCTCCACATCGCTATCCGTGTGTGCGGCTGACAGAGAAATCCTCAGTCGGCACGACCTTGCAGGTACTGTCGGGGGGCGAATCGCGGGCACCAGTATGCCGCGTTCTTCCAGATGTTTTGACAGAGCAAGGGCCTGCCCGGGGCTCGACACCAGGATGGGGATGATCTGAGTCGTGCTCGCCCCTGTTTGATAGCCCATTGACTGGAGTTGGGAACGCAGATAACTGGCGGTATTGAGCAGTCTTCGCCGTTCCGCCTTCATCGCCGGCACCAGGTCCAGGGCTGCATCTATTGCTGCCAGCACCGCCGGTGGTAGCGCGGTTGAATAGATCAGTCCGGGGCACTTGTTGATCAGATAATCTTTCACGATCTTGGGGCAGGCGATGTAAGCGCCAAAGCTGCCCAGACCCTTGCCGAACGTTCCCATTGAGATGAAAAAAGCAGGACCGGATGTTTGTTTGTGGTGGCAAAGCCCCATGCCGTGATCACCGAAAACGCCGGTTGCATGCGCTTCATCTATATACAGGCATGAGCCGGTGCGTGCGGACAGAGCCTCAAGATCATCGATGGGAGCTTGATCGCCGTCCATGCTGAAGACGGACTCAGTAACGATCCATTGCTCGATATCCTTCGGAGACCGTTTCCCCATGCGCCGAGCGGCCGTTGTGAGCTTTCGCTCGAGATCCTGAACATCGTTGTGGGCAAAGCGGAACCAATGCAGAGACGATCTGGTTGTGCCCGCAATTATGCTGGCATGGCAAAGTCGATCCAGGGCAAAGCAAGTTTCAGAGCCGGCCAGCGCTTGCAGCACCGTCGCGTTCAACTGAAAGCCGCTGGGAAAAACCAGCGCCGCTTCGCTGCCTTTCAATGCAACCAGTCGTGCTTCAATACGCTCATACAAGTCGATGTTGCCGCTCACCAGGCGCGACGAAGTTGTACCTGCACCGTAGGAATCAATTGCTTGCCTGCAGCGTTCGATCAACTCTGGATGTCTGGAGAGTCCTAGATAGTCGTTGGAAGCGAAGTTGATGAGCTGCTTTCCGTCAATGCGTACTTCCCTGGCGCTAATGGGGATGATATTACGGATGGTGCGCAACGTTTCATCTTGGGCTCTGGCTGTCAGTTCTTCCTGCAGGCGGGTGTGAACGGCGGACGCGCTTTCAAGCTTCGAGCCGGTGGCGGGCTTGGTCATTGGCTGTTTAACCTTGCTCCGGTGCAGGCAATAGCTGATCGAGAAGCTTGTTTGTTATTTCAGGATTTGCCTTGCCCTTCGTGTCCTTCATCACTTCTCCGAAGAAAAACTGGCGCACCTTCGTTTTGCCGCTGCGGTATTGCTCGACTTGCTGTGGCGAACGTTTCAAGACCTCATCGACAACGCGCTTCAGCTCGGATTCGTCGCTCAATTGAGCAAGTCCCAGTTTGTCGATTGTCGCCTCGACATCACCGGCGGTGGCAAGCAGTTCAGCGAGCAGCTTCTTTGCGTTTGTCGAACCCAGCCTTCCGGAGTCAACCGCGGCTATGAGATCGCGCAGGTTCGCCGGTGTCAACTTCGTCTCAGCCAGCTCGATTTTATTGTCATTCAGATAGGCGGTGATCGGACCGATGAGCCAGTTTGCCGCCGCCTTGGGTGGCGCGCCCGATTGCACAACCGTGTCGAAAAAGCCGCTCAGCTCCCTGAATTCAGTGAGAACTTGCGCATCGTCTGGGGACAGTCCGAGTTCGGCTGTATAGCGTTGCCTTTTTTGCTCAGGCAGCTCGGGTAGATCTCGCCGTATCTCGTCGATCCACTCGCGTTTTATCTCCAGGGGAACCAGATCGGGCTCCGGAAAATATCGATAATCATGCGCTTCTTCTTTGGATCGCATTGAGTGGGTGGTGCCATCGGCGTCGTTCCACAAGCGTGTTTCCTGAACGACCCTGCCGCCGCCTTCGACGACCGCCGTCTGGCGTTCAATCTCATATTGAATGGCTCGTTGAACGGCTTTGAAGCTGTTCATATTTTTGATTTCGACTTTCGTGCCGAGCGTCTCAGTGCCGGATGGTCTTATGGAGACGTTTGCATCGCACCGAAAGCTGCCCTTTTCCAGGTCGCCGTCGCTTACCTCTATATAACGCAAAATGTTGCGCAACTCGCTCAGATAATCGCGTGCTTCTTCCGGACTTCTTATATCGGGCTCGCCGACGATTTCCAAAAGAGGAACGCCGGAGCGGTTGAAATCGACTTTGCTGTAATCGGAGCCGTGCAACCCGGCAGCACCGGTGTGCACGAGCTTGCCTGCATCCTCCTCCAGATGAGCGCGATGGATGCGTAGTTTTTTGCCGTTTATCACTATATGTCCGGCTTTGCAAATTGGCATGTCGTACTGCGAGATCTGGTAACCCTTAGGCAGATCGGGATAAAAATAGTTCTTTCGGTCGAACTTTGTTGTTTCGGCGATCTCGCAATTGAGAGCCAGTCCGGCTTTGATGGCGTATTCGACAGCGCGCTTGTTCAATACAGGCAAAACACCGGGCATTCCCAGGCAAACCTGGCACACCTGGTCGTTTTCACCAGCGCCGAAGTCGGTTGGGCAGGCGCAGAATATTTTCGTCCTGGTTTTTAACTGGGTGTGGACTTCGAGCCCGATTACGGCTTCGTACTTCATAAACGGTCAATCCTTTGGAATCAGCGCATGTTAGCCCGTTGGCACCCCAACTGTCAAAGGGACAAGCTTATGCGTTGTAGCAATAGAGTTTTTCTACAATAGGGTGCATTATAATCGGGCGATAACGAGATCCAGTAGTTCGTTTCGCGAGACTTACGATTATGTCGGTTAAATTCAATGTCCTCAGCTGGGCAAGAGCATTCAGCAGTGCTGCAATTCTGCTCGGTTTTTTGAGCATGCCGTTTGCCCCGCTGGAGGCGGCTCATGCGCAAAACGCCCAGATTGACGGGCAGACCGCTACACCGGCCGCGGCTCAGACCCCTCCGGTACAGACTGCACCGGCTCAGACAGCTCCGGTTCAAACCAATCCGGTACAGACCGCACCGGCTCAGACAGCCCCGGTTCAAACCGCTCCGGTACAGACTGCACCGGCTCAGACAGCTCCGGTTCAAACCGCTCCGGTACAGACTGCACCGGCTCAAGCCGCTCCGGTTCGGACCGCGCCTCAGTCAGTCAAGAAAAACGTAGTGCCACCACATGCGCCATCACTGCTCAAAAAGGCCGGGCATAAAATTCTGGACAGTGCAGAAAAAAAGATGTTGCACAACATCGATCTAAGACTGCAGTCTCAGCAAAACGGACAAACTCAGGCATCGGGCACGGCGACTGTGCCTGCCACATCATCGGCACCGATTTTGAAGTTCGGCGTAGTGCCGTACCGCTCGTGGATTAACCCGGCGCAGCGCCCACTTGCTTGCCTTCTCTGCGTCCATGGACTCGGTCTGGAGAGCAACTCTTATGAGTTCTTCGGTCAAGAGCTATCGAAGCACGGACTGGCCGTTTATGCCATTGACGTGCGTGGTTTTGGCGAATGGATGAACGCCGGAGGCAAAACGCAAGTTGACTTCAACCAGTGCCTTGACGATGTCAAACAAGCGCTCCAGTCTATTCGAGCCGCTAATCCCGGTTTGCCTGTATACGTGCTTGGCGAGTCGATGGGCGGAGCAATTGCATTGCGAGCCGCCTCGACAAATCCCAGTCTTATCGACGGCTTGATTTCATCGGTGCCGGCCGGCGACCGGTTCAACCAGGGGAAAACCAGTCTGAAAGTTTTCGTCAATTTGCTGGCCGGCAAGAACATAGAAGACGTCGGGCAGGACATTGTCGATCAAGCCACTCAGAATCAAGCACTCAGAACGCTGTGGCAAAAAGATCCGCTCGATCGGCTCAACTTGAGCCCGCAAGAATTGATTCAGTTTCAAGATTTCATGAACAACAACCACGACGCCGCTACAAGTGTTACGAACATGCCGGTTCTTTTCATTCAGGGAAACGGCGACCAGTTAGTGAAGCCCGAAGGGACCTGGGAGTTGTTCAACGCGGTGGCATCTAAGGATAAGTCATTCTTCGCCGTGCCGGGGGAACACTTGATCATCGAGGACGCACAGACTCAAGACGCGAAGACTCGCGAACAGAACTTCCGAGTGATTACGTCGTGGCTGTATTCGAAGTTAGGACTGCCTCTGCCGACACTTTAGCCAAATTTATCTTGCGGTCACGTTGTGGTCACGATGGACCCGTAATCTTTAGGCATGGGTCTGCTGGAGGAGAAAGGGAGCACATGACCAGCGCTGCCACTAAGTTGCCCAAGACAGCGGCAGGAGCGATTTATCCACTCGAATCGCGATACTCAGTCGAAGCAAGCAATGACACTGCGGTGAACACTGCATCTGCCAGACCGAATCTATCGCTGGTTTCCAGTCCGGATATCATCGCCGATGAGGCAGTCGAGCGTGAGCTTCAGTGTCGACGTGAGTCGGCGAATGAGTTCCAGGGGCGCTTTGCTCATAGTGATATCATCACTGGTGCCGAGTACTTAGTTCCTTCCCTCAGACCGATTATCAGAGACGAGAATTTGAACTCGAATCAACGCATGGAGTTGATCAACGTTGCTCAAGTGACATTGCGAACCATCGAGTACTTTCTCGAAGATCATCCCGACCCACTCGCAGCTCCAGCCGAGAAAGTGGCTGAGCTGAATAGTTACCTCGACCGAGGCATGAGCCTTCCTTATGCCGGTCGTATCGATACCGTCGGTGAAAACCGTCTGGTCCCGCAGCCCGACGTCGTTTTCCCTCCCGCCCAACCTGGTGCTTATCGCTTTCAAGGAAGCGTATTGATGATCAAGAACACGATGGGTGGTTATGTGCCATTGACGCTACTGATTGAGTGCATGAAGCAGCGTATGTAGAAAGTTTTGTTGAAGCAGCAGTGAGTGAATGGACGATCCACAATTTTGTGGGTCGTTCAATTTTGTGGGGTTTTTCGGAGCGGTTTCTGGTGCTATAGTGAATGTGTGGAGGGCACGGGAATCAAACCCGTCCGGAGGAATTATCAGCTCGTCCTGCACATCAGTGCTGCCCCCCACGACACTTTGGCCGATGAAGCAGAACGAACAACCTCGCCGGAGGTTTTGTCTTCCTATTTGTGGAGACGATTGTTGACAACAAAAAGTTCAATCGGCGTAAAAAATCCACCTTGACACTTTGCTGCTTTTTTCAATTAGCGCAATGAGGGTGTCTCGCCGTTGCCATCACTGGCGGG
>JAJPJO010000129.1 GCA_021324135.1 Pseudomonadota bacterium | reverse complement strand
CTGCTCTCGAGAATATCCGAGCGCGGCACGACTGTTTTGATCTCGACGCACGATCAAACCATAGTCAACGTCATGCGCCGCCGCGTCATCGCTCTGCGGCAGGGCGAAATCGTATCCGATGTCGATTCGGGAGTGTACGACATCGATCTGGGCGGGGAAGGATTGCTCAGCGACGGACTGGTGGCCGAGGGGGCTCGATCATGAGACAACTGAGAATATTCTTTAGAGTAGTGGTCGAAACATTCATTGGTATCAAACGCAGTGGCTGGTCCAATTGGCTGGTGATCAGCATTCTTTGCATCGCTCTCACTATCTTCGGCAGCATCCTTCAATTGACCATGTCGTTGAAAAGCCTCGTCAATTCCTGGGGTTCGCAGGTTGTGATCTCGGCGTTTCTCAAAGATAATTTCGAGCCTCGCGAAGTGGCGCGCGAAATCAGCCAGTATAAAGAAGTCCGTCTTGTCGAGGTGATCACAAAAGACGTCGCCTGGGAAGACATGAAGAAGTCGCTGAACGTGGCATCGATTTCAAATCCGCTTCCCAACACGCTGCACATAACCGTCAATCGTTCCGAGGATGTCGAGGCGCTGGCACCGAAACTGAAGCTATTGAGTTCGGTCGAGGAAGTGCGCTACGCATCGCTCATGGCGCGCCGAATCAATGAGGTTCGTCACTTCTTCGAAATCGCCGGCGTCGTGGTTACGAGCGCACTGACGGCGGCGACACTGACTGTGATCGGAAACACGATTCATCTTGTCATTCAAGCGCGCCAGAAGGAAATTGAGATTCTGAGCTTGATGGGCGTCGGACACTTCTACATCAAATGCCCGTTCGTTCTTCAGGGCGCATTCTATGGTCTGATCTCAGCACTGGTGGCCATGGGCGTTTTGCTGAGCGTCCACGTCTTTGTAGTGCAACCATACTTGCAACAACAGCTGGTCAGCTTTGCGCCCTGCTTCCCGCAAAACTGGGGCTATAACATCGCGCAGACTTTTGCGGTCATGGCACTTCTGGGTGTTGCCGTCGGTGCCGGCGGTGGGGCCTGGACCTCAGGCCGATATATCAAGATCTAAAAGGACGGCAACTGATTTCAAGGGTTTGCCCTGATCTATTTGCCTGATGTGCGTGATAGATTGCATTTATCTCGGCGGGTTACAATGCATCCTCATCGTTGTCCTCCTGGGGGCTGTCCATGCGTCCTGATAATAGAACTCGCCGTCCGAGATTGCTTTCGTCTTTACTGGTGATCTGGTCGATCTTGCTTTTGCTCGTTCCCACATTGGCAAGCAAAACAATCGTGCATCCGGCCACGGCTCAGTCAGGGGATTCTTCGCCGGTCGATTTACCACCTCCGTCTCTGCCGCCGCCGCCCGTGCCGGCAGCTGAATCGGACTTCACTTATGCTGTGGAGCGCGTCGTTCCTGAGGCGGATCGGGTTGAGCCTATAAAACTGGCAGCGGCTCGAGAATTGCCCGCCGATCAGGTCGAGCGTTTGCTCAAACGACTGCCGCCGTTTCAACAAGATGACAAACCGCCTGCTTTCACTTTCCCTGAGCAGACATTGGTGAAGCCACCTGTAAGCGGAAAAACAATCGAAGAAAAATTTCCTCCTCTTGAAGCGCCGCCGAAACGGAAGCCCTCCGCCCAATCCAGTGCGCTGACCGTTCTGCGGGTGAGCCAGCAGGGGGCAATCGACACGGCCAGAGAGTTCGCCATTACGTTTTCTCAGCCGATGGTGCCGGTCTCAGACCTCGACCAGGTGAACGCGCCCGAGAAACTGCCAGTCAAGTTCAGTCCGCCGACCAACGGCACCTGGCGCTGGGCAGGCTGTCAGACGCTCGTTTTCAGGCCGGACAATGCGCGCAAACGTTTTGCCAAAGCCACCGCATATAGTGTCGAGATCCCAAAGGGCACGAAATCGGCCGTAGGCGGCGTGCTCGAAAAAACGGCGAAGTTTTCATTCACGACTGCACCTGTCTGCTTATCCAACTTTTATCCTAATGACGGCTACCAGCCGCATCGCCTGGATCAGACCATGGTCCTGGTGTTCAATCAAGACATCGATCAAAAGGAGATCCTCAAGTTCATCAATGTCACCACCAGTAGTGGCAATGGCAAGGCCGTCAGGTCCAGGGGATCTGCTTCGCAGCGGTCGAATGCGGTCTTGGGCAAGGACAAAGAAGGCTCCGCCGGCGATTCATCGACCTTATACGAGTTAACACCCGTGACAGAGGAGATTGCGAAGAAGGATGATCAGATCCGCTCGTTTATCGACTCCGTCAAACCGAGTCAGTGGATCGCAGTCAAAGCGCGGAAAGCGTTTCCCATCCAGAGTACAGTCAAAGTTAAACTGCTGGCCAACTGCCCATCGGCCGAGGGTCCACTGAAGAGCAGTTCGGCTCAAAATTTCACGTTCAAAACATACGGGCCATTCAAATTGATCAGCGGACCCTCCAAAAATGTGCCGGCTGATTATGCCGAGTCCAAGACGTTCAGCTTCAGCAATAGAATCGACAAGGACAAGTTCAAGCCCTCGCTCGTCCATGTGAGCCCGAGAATAGAAGATATGAAAGTCGTGCTCTATGACTATGCTCCTGCAATCTACATTCAGGGCAACACCGCAATCAACACCAGATACAGTGTCACTTTCGACAAATCGATCTGCGACGTTTTCGGTCAGCAGTTGGGAAAAGATGTGGTCTATCAATTCACGACTGGTGCGATGAATCCATGGCTGGACGTGCCGGAAAAGCCATTTATGGCAATTCCGGCCGGTGGACCGGCCGAGTTCTCTTTCAATGCGGCCGGGATTCCCAAAGTGCAAGTGAAAATACAGTCGGTCAAACCGGAGGACTGGCCGCAGTTCGCACCCCACACGCAAAGCTACAATTACTATAACTTCTCAAGCAAAGCCCTCGACATCGGCAAAACCTGTCAGTCCAAAATCATACCGGTCGGTCCCGGACAGGCTCTCATAAAGCTTGATCTGAAGCCATATTTGAAAGACGGCACTGGACAGTTCGTCGTATCGGCAAAGTCAATAGGCACCACTCGCCAGGACCAGAGAGGATTCAGCGAATGGGTTCAAGTCAGCAACATCGGAATTGATGCCTATCGCGGCAGAAAACTGATGCTTATGGCTTCTTCTCTTGGTAATGGAAGCCCTTTGAAGGACGCCAGGGCAACGGTATTGCCCAAAGGCAAAAGTGCTCTGACAGACGCCAGTGGCATTGCCAGCGTCGATCTGGACGAGCAGGAGAAAAATGCCCAGGCGCTGGTTGTCAGGCACGGCACTGACTGTGCCATTTTGCCGGCGAACCTCGAATGGCAACCGGGATGGTCGGCTCTTTCGAAAAGCCCGCAATTAGAATGGTTTGCCGTAACCGATCGCGGACTTTATCGACCCGGTCAAACAGTCAAGGTCAAAGGCTGGTTGCGCGGCATGCAACTCGGACCATCAGAGCAATTGCAGATATTCAAATCGGGTGCCGATAAGCTCTCATGGAAAGTGCAAGCATCGGATTCTAATGAACTCAAAAAGGGCGATGCGCAGCTGGACGATGCGGGGGGCTTCACCTTCAGCTTCGATCTGCCCGATCACGTCAGCTTAGGAACGGCTACGATCCAGCTCTGCGCACAGTCTGCCGGCGCCAGGAAGTTTGGGCAATCAAGCACCATGCAAACGCTGGAGAAGTATTACAACAATTTGGTCACTTCACAAATCAATTTCTCGGTGCAGGAGTACAGGCGTCCGGAATTCGAGATGCACCTGAAGTCATCCTCAGGCACGACCCTGATGCTGGGAGAGAAAACAAATATCGTCGCTGATGCGAAATACTTTGCCGGCGATCCATTGCAAAATGCAGCGATATCATGGGTGGTGCAACCCTCCTCGACCTGTTACTCACCGCCGGGCTGGTCGGATTTTACCTTCGGCGACTCTCCTTCCTGGTTCCTGTCCTGCTGCTCGTCCTTTCCCGGGCCACCCTCGCTTTTGTCGTCCCCGATGGCTAAACAGTTGAGCGGCACAACCGATGCCAGTGGCAAAGATAGTATCGACCTTCGCTTTATCTCGAACAAAAGGCACACACCAATAACGTGCCAGTGCGAGGCAACCGTAACTGACGTCAATCGCCAGTCCTGGTCCGACAAACTCACCCTCCTCGTTCATCCCGCCTCTGTGTATGTCGGTCTGAAAACGTCGAGGTATTTTTATCGAAAAGGCGAACCGATTTCCGTGGACTTCGTGGTCACTGACCTCGATGGCAAAGCAGTCGCCGGCAGAGATGTTGATCTCGAGTTGCGGCCGGTATTTGACGGGCTATCGCCTGTGGGCGCGACCGGGGATGCCGATGGAAGCGATCAAGGCGGCGCTCCAGATGCAGGCGGAGATAAGGATAACGGCATCCAGAAAGTGGACAAGAAGGCGTCAGCCAGGAAGAGTCTCGAGAAGCACAGCTTGAAATCATCCGAGCGTCCGCTGAGCGTTTCATTTTCAGCGCCGGGCGGCGGAACATATGAAGTTGTGGCGATTGTCTCAGACGAGCAGAAGCGCTTGAGCGAATCACACGCAACGCTCTTTGTAGAGCAGCAACTCAAAAAACAAGCGCGCAATGTGAGCGAGCAAAAGGTTCTGCTCATGCCCGACCATCAGAAGTACAAGCCTGGTGACACAGCGGAGATCACTGTCAGTGCGCCATTCGCTCCCGCGCACGGCGTGATGACGATCAGGAAGTTCGGCATTGCCTCCAAGACGCCGATAAGTTCGAAGAGCTCGACCTTCAGCCTGAAACTTCCCATCACTGAAGATCTTTCTCCTGGAGTCAATATCGAGGTCGACCTGGTGGGCGAGCGTTCCTCATTTGCCTCCGGCTCTCTAGCTATTGAAGTGCCCCCGTCCCTTAAGAAGCTGGATCTACAGGTTGTTGCGAAGCAACAGGAGCTGGCACCAAACTCAGACACAACACTATCGATCAATCTCCGCGGTGCTGACGGCAAGCCCGTTGCCAACGGACAAGTCGCCATTGCTGTCGTCGATGAGGCTCTTCTGGCAACAGCCGGCTACAAATGGCCTGATCCGATCGAATTGTTCTACCCCGCTCAAGGCGACCAGGTCACCAGTCATCACATGCGTCAGTTTGTCGTCTTATCCGAGAAAACACAGAGAGTAAAACCGCTTGTTCTAGGCAGCCGTGGGTATAGTCATGGTGGCTCAGGCGGTGGCAGTGCCGATCTTGCCGCTCTTCCACCTCCCTCCGCCCTTCCCCCTCCACCGCTTCCGGGCTCGCCTGCTCCTCAACTACAAGGCGCGACGAACGGAACCATTGGACCACAGGGTGCCGATAAAGACGAATTCGGCAAGTCAGCAAATGATACGCCGATCAATTTGCGAAAAAACTTCGCCGAACTGGCACTGTTCGCTCCGGCCGTCACCACCGGCGGTGACGGTACGGCCGAGGTGCAGTTGCACTTGCCTGACAACTTGACACGCTACCGCATCATGGCTGCAGCCGCAGCCGGAGATGACTCTTTCGGCTCGACCGAATCGGCTGTGACCGCGCGCTTGCCTCTTATGGTAAAGCCGTCACCACCGCGTTTCATGAATGTCGGTGACAGCTGCGAGCTGCCTGTAGTCCTGCAAAACCAAACCGATCGAGCCATGCAGGTCTCTTTGGTTGGACGAGCCGCAAACGCCGCGTTCGGACAGAAGAACGCCTGGAGCGTGGGAGAAAAACCGACCGCTGTGCAAGCTTCCAACAATTGTCTGGGTAAAATCCTCGAAGTTCCCGCCCATGATCGCGTCGAGGTACGATTCCCGACTGCAGTCAGCACCACGGGCAATGCCAGGTTCCAATTCGGCGCTGCCACCGATGATGGTGCAGCTGATGCCGCCGAGGTGTCTTTCCCTGTTTTAAAGCCGGCAAGCTTCGAGGCATTCGCCGCATACGGGCAAATTGACAAAGGAGCCGCTCTTCAAAAAATCATGCCACCTGCAGATGCATTACCCGGCACCGGCGAGCTCAGCGTTACCATGAGCAGCACTGCCGTTCAATCACTGACTGATGCATATTTTTATCTGGAGAATTATAAGTTCGAATGCTCCGAGCAGCTCTCATCGCGTGTTCTGGCCATGCTTTCTTTGCAGGACGTGCTCGGAGCATTCGGCAAATTGTCAGGCAAAGAGAAAGAGGCGTTTCAAGCCAAAGTCAAGCACGACATTCAAATTTTGCTGAGCAGGCAGCGCGGCGACGGCAGCTTTGCCCTGTGGTCCTTGCAGGAGAAACAGAGATGGCCTTACGTCTCGCTGCAAGTTTACCGAGCGCTTAAACTTGCCCAGCAAAAGGGTTTCGCGATACCCGAAGAGAAGTTGGGCTCGGCGCACAATTATATTAAATCGATCGATCGAGTGCTCGATAAACGTATGGATAAGAAGTGCAAACGCAGCCTGCGCGCTTATGCACTCTATCTCCGCTATCTGGAAAAAGATGTTGATGTCGACGCCGCCAGGGCGATCGTCAACGAAGCGCTTGCCGATGTTGCCCGCTCTCATGCGAAGCAGTCCGGTCAGGGCGCAGAGGCAAATCTAAAGGAGCAAATGTCGGTGGAAACGGCGGCCTGGTTGCTTCCGATTCTGTCGAGCAAGCAAACAGCCGAGGGTAAGAAAATAAAGGACTATATCGCCAGTCAAATCGATGAAACGGCCTCAACCGCTTCTCTGACATCGCAAGGCTATTCATTCTTCGATTATCTTCTTTTTTATTCTTCAAACCGCGAAGCCGCGGCGGTGATGGATTCTCTGATGCTCACTGATAGCAAGAGCGATTTGATACCGAAGCTGGCAAAGGGGCTGATGTCCGGCCGTAAGCAGGGCAAGTGGGAAGGCACGCAGGAAAATGCTTATGTGCTGATCGCTCTTTCAAACTACTTCAGCCGCTACGAGGGAACGGCGCCGGAGTTCGACGCGCAACTCTGGCTCGACGATAAATTTGCCGGATCGAGCCAGTTTGTCGGGCGCTCCACCGACAGTCACAGGCTGGTCATCCCGGTCGAGGCCCTTAAACCTTCGACAAACGATTTGCTCATCAACAAGAGCGGCGCCGGTCGTTTGTACTACAGGGTAGCAATGGATTATGTTCGCAAAAACTTGATCTTGCCGGCTGCCGATTATGGATTCAGCGTCAATAGAACGTATGAGGCAGTCGATGACAAACAAGATGTCAGAAAGGACAGCGATGGAATCTGGCACTTCAAGGCAGGCTCGACAGTTCGCGTCAAGATTGCTTTCTCGTGTTTGGGCTCACGTTATCATGTCGCTCTGGCCGATCCGCTTGCAGCCGGGTGTGAGCCGGTCAATCCCGATTTAGCCGGAACGCGCACGCTGGCACCGGCGCCAGGGCAGGCAGTGCCATGGGGCGTCACTCCTTCCGTTCCGAACGACACCTCCGACACAAGTGAGATTGACGACTTCCCGGCTGCGCCGTGGTGGACTCTGGCCTGGTATGAGCAGCAGAATTTGCGCGATCACCAGGCTGAAGCTTTCGCGCCGCGAATCGAGGCCGGCAACTACACCTACACATACAATGTCCGCTGCACGACGCCAGGCATGTACTTCGTTCCACCATGCAAGGCCGAGGAGATGTACTCATCGGAAACATTTGGCAGAACCCGGACGGAGCGAGTAGTCATCGAATGATTTGAGTGCCCCTCAATATCGTAATTTCCCCATTTCAATTCATGGACGTGATCTATACATTAGCTCCTTGAGACTACTCGTCGCTCAATCGTTATCCCGCACAATCGAGAAAGACTACCCAGAATATGGGCGAGCCGTTTTTATTAGCTGATAGCTCTAAAGATCCGGGCAAGGTGGAACATAAAGCTGCCACGCAGGCTGCCAACCACATGCTCAATGAAACCCAGACGGTCAGTGTCTTTGGCGTCACCAATCGCAAAATCTCGCCCGACGGCAAGTCATTTCAATCGCTGAAAGCCGGCAAAGATTCAGACGTTCACTACTACAGACAAGATGTGCCTCTGGCCACAGACGACGGTGAAAAATCGTTTTTCGCCGACAAAGCTGACGGCAAGGTGACGATGCTCAGCAAGGGCGAATTCGACGCTCAAGTCGCCGCTGATGTCGCCCGCCACAACGGCAGGGTCGGCGTTTTCATTCCGGGCTTGCGAAATGGCCCGGGAGAGTCGGCTTTTAATGCCGCGCAAATCAGTTTGCACAGCGGCGAGACCTTTGTTGTAGAGGATTGGAGCTCGAGCGCCAAGGCGGAGTCGGGCGGACCGCGTGATACATTGGCGCAAGTAGATGCGGATACGATCTCTTCTTTCCAGAGCCAGCCGATGATTAATGAAAGCGTCGTCTCGCTAATCCATAAGTTCGGCGGAGACAAAATCGATCTGGTCAGTCACAGCAAGGGCGCCGTCAACGAACTTCGTTTAATGGCCCTCCTGCAAGCCACCGGAGAGAGCCCCGTGGGCAGCGCCACTTTTACTCACCCCGACATCGAGGTCAGCGATTTCAACAAGGCGTTCCCCTACCTGTACAAGGGCGCCAATCACATGAATATCATAAGCGGCACCTCCGACTGGGCCGTGTGGTTATCGAGCCAGAAAAACTACTACACCCGAGATGCAGTGACCATGCCGGATGGAGCGACTCTGAGCATGGGAAACAACTTAGGCAATGTCGGTCTTGGCGATAAAGGGCTCAAGTCAATAACATCGCAGTACGTGGGCAACGGTTATTTCAACTGGCTCAATGAAAAAGGAACAGGCACCTACAATCACAAACCGGTAATGGGCAATCTCATGGCGATGATCCAGCACCATGAGCCGGGGCAAGATCTGCAAGTGGCGCGGCAGGCAGATGCTAAGCCATCTGTTGTGGCATCTGCGGAGGAGAAGCATAATGGTAAGCCCCACGCCACTCCTGTGAACTATGCAGGTTTCGGCGTGATACCATTTCCGGTATCACTTAGCCGGGAAAAGATTGCCGACATATCGAGATGGAGAGATGTGGTCTCAGCCAGCCCCGAAGTACTTTTGCAGAGCAGCAGGGCGCGCGAAACGGTGGTTGCAGACGATCATTAAGATGTCTGCTGGAGTGCTCCGAAAGTGAGCACTATTGAGCTTTGGCCGGCTCGAGCACCGAAACGTTGATCATCTTGTCGTCTTTGCGCAGATTCATCAGCACGTCCATGCCCTCGACGATGCGGCCGAAAACCGCATAGCTGCCGTCAAGGAAATCAGCTTTGCCGAGAGTGAAATAGAACTGCGAGCTGGCTGAGTTCGGATCATTGGAACGAGCCATAGCCAGCACCCCGGCAGCGTCATGTTTGAGATGTGACTTGATTTCCAGAGGAATAGTCTTACCGGAGCCACCAAATCCGGTGCCTTGAGGGCAGCCGCCCTGCAAGCAGAATCCAGGCTCGTAGCGGTGGAAGATCAAACCATTATAGAAGCCGCGGCCAACGAGCTCTAAGAAATTGGCACTCGTCGTGGGCGCATCCTTGAGGAAGATTTTCACTTTGATGTTGCCCTTGTTTGTCTGTATCAAAACTACCGGATCGGCAGGTGTATTCATTTCTTGGAGCCCTCCTTTGAGCCTTCAATGTAAACCTTGGTCAGTGTGTCACCTTTGCGAATTTGATAAATTGTCTCCATGCCCTCAACCACTTTGCCGAACACGGCATAATCTCCATCCAGGCCATTCTGCGGTTTCAGAGTAATGTAAAACTGAGAAGTAGCTCCGTCTCTATTCTTCTCGGGTCGCGCCATACCGACTGTGCCCGCCTCATTGTGCCGCAGCTTTTTGCAAATCTCCAACGGAATGGCTTTTTCGGAGCCACCGCGGCCGGTGCCGGTCGGGTCGCCTCCTTGAATGCAAAAATCCTGCTCGTATCGATGAAAGGTCGTTCCGTCATAGAAGCCTTTCTCGATCAAAGACAAGAAATTCTCGGATGTAACCGGCGCATCCTTTCTATAGACGATTATTTTGAAGGAACCTTTATTGGTTTCGAACACTACGACAGGATCCCTTTCTTCCTTATCGTTCTCGCCATGTTTCTTGAACGGCAGAGCCAGCGCCGGTTTTGAAGCGAACAGCTCGAGGGCGCCCACGGAGAGGAGAAAGCCCCCAACTATGAGCATCGGCGCAATTATTAGAGAAACCAAAGAAGGAGCCATTCCGGCTGCCATTAGGGATCGATTGCGCAGACTCAAGTTAGCCAACTTTACTCGTTTGAAAAGTACCGAAGGCGCATTTTATGCCAGTTCCGGATCCATTGTCTATATCCTGGACATAGCCTTAAGCGTGCTGCCGAGACTTTAATCAAATGGACTTTAGCGAGCGCGCCTGCCCATCAACTGATAGGTGACTTTAGCGCGTACGGGCTCACCCTGCTTGACAATCGAGATACGCTCGAGCCCGTTGAACTGAGCCCCACCGGCGACAAGCTGCATGACAATCGCTTCTTGAGCCATTGTATTTTTGATGGGGTGCTGATAGCGGATGAATGCCGTATCTCCTGAAACCTTATCGACGTAAATCGCGCTCGATACGCCCATGTCGTTAGTGAATGCATAGCCGCTGTTGGGATCGCCTGTGATCGTCCAGCGATTCTGCGTCTGAGGCGCGAATATATTGGCTGCGCCTTCTTGGAATTGCGGTTGCGCCTCGACTTGCTGGCGTGTCCCGTAAACGAGCCAGTCGCCCATGAACGCCGGAGGCAACGCCACACTGCGCTGTTGCTGAAGGTTGGCATTCAGTTGCGGCGGGCGGGGCGTCGGTTGTCTCTCCTCGAGATTGCCGCGCAGAGGCTTGCTCTTCTTCTTGTGCTCGGTGCGCTCCAGATTGCCTTGCAATGGTTTCTGGGTCGGAATAGCCTGCGGAGCCGGATACTGATACCCATTCGGATCTTGACCAGGCAGCCATTCTTTTTCCTCGACACCCAGTTTGAAGGGTCCCTCAGCTCGTGATTGGTTTTGAACTACTAAGAGCAGCGTGAGTGCCGAAAGGACTGCAGCAGTCAGACCGCGCGATTTCATGGTCATTTCCAATATCCTCAAAGATTCGAAGACTCAAGTAAGGGCCAATCAGGCAGATTCCTCAATAATGCCAATTTTAAACTGTTCTCATAATTAAAACTGTTTTTTCACCATTGCACAAGCCCAAAAATACTGGACTTTGCCGCCCAGCTTCACCGCCCGAGCTTTGCAGACTCAACCGATATCGGTTGAGTCTGCAGGTTCAACCGTTATCGGTTGAGTTTGCAGGTTCAACCGTTATCGGTTGAGTTTGCAGGGTCAACCGTTATCGGTTGAGTTTTGCAGGGTCAACCGTTATCGGTTGAGTTTTGCAGGGTCAACCGTTATCGGTCATGGCTGCGAAGAGGGCAAATAGAGGGCGATTTGCAACAGCCTGTCAACCCGCACGTGGAAGCTGTATAGCCGTATACTATTTGTTCGGCCCTGCCCCGGTGGAACTCGCTTGCAGCCCGATGAAAGCATTTGTTGTAGCAATTCCCTTGCTGACGATTCTGACGATTCTTGGGCTGGGTGAAACCAGGGCATTGTCTGCAGAGCCAGGCACCGCCTACGATGACGATCCTTGTCGCGTGGTAGAAGTGAAAAAAATCCCCGGTCCACTCAAGATTTATGCGCCTGACAGGAAACAGTATCTGGTTAACCGGATGGATGAGAAAAACGTATTTCAAGTCTACGTGAGTGCCGGCGACAGCGATCAGTTGCAGTGTATTTCGTGCTCCCGGCAGAATAATGCTCCACTGCCTCAACGCGATAAGATGCAGGCCAACTGGCATCCTTCCGGGAAGTGGATAATTGTTGCCGGAGAGAAAGAACGCCATCAGCTTCAGTGGCTGCCCAGGCAGATTCGGCAGGGGTTCGCCGAGTGCGGAATATGGATGGATATGTATGCCACTACACCTGATGGCAGTCGTTGGTACAAGCTGCAAGAGATGGACGGGTTCACCGGACCGGCTTTTACACCTGATGGAGCCAAAGCCGTATGGGCTCAGGCAGTCGGCCCGGTTTCGTCGAGAAACCGATTTGGTAAATGGGCTCTCAAAATTGCCGACTTTGTCGAACGTGAGGGAGTTCCTCATTTGGAGAACGTTCGAGACATTACGCCTGCCAATACAAGTTGGGTTGAACCGGGAAATTTTCATCCCAACGGGAAGGACCTCCTGCTTTCGGCAGACACGGGCATGAGCGATGCCCAGTGGCAAGACCAATTTGTCCTCGACATCAGCACGGGTCATCTTACAAACCTGACGAACAGCCCACGGGTCTGGGATGAGCATGGATTGTTCTCGCCGGACGGCAAGAAGATAGTCTTTATGAGCTCCTATCCATACCGTGCGGAGAAGGACTCCTGGACAGTGTTCCATCTAAAGACTGAGTTCATGATGATGAATAGTGATGGTTCAGATCTCCGGCAGTTGACGCATTTCCAGGTGCCAGGCTATCCCGAGTACTGCAAAACCGGCAGTACACCCGCCTACGCATTTTTCAATCCGGAGGGAACCCAGCTTCACGGCTTGCGGCTGTTAAGCGGCAAGCAGTTTCCGGGCTATGATTTCTGGGAAATCACGTTTAGCGGGCACTGTGGCAATCTTTCTACAACCAAAACCGGATATCAGTAGCGCCGAGACCGATTTGAGCAGTCGCGAGAAACCTTTTATAGCGGCTTCAGCGGCTTACCTCTTTGCTACTGATTATTGGTGGCTAGTGCTTGCCGCCGTTTATACCCTTCTCGGCCACTTCCAGGTTCGAGACCTGTTCGGAAAAGCCCATGTCTACAAGGCGTTTGTACGCGTCCTGCCCGGTCTGGGAGGTCGGCTCCGCGCTGACAATCTCGACTAGCGGACCCAACGCCTCGGGATAGCGATTCTGTTTGATTAGCAGATCTGCCTTGAGGAGCTTGGCTCTATTCTTGAGGCTGCTGAATTTTAGCGCTATGTCCTTTTCTTTGTTGGCTTGAACCTTGGTTGCATCTGACTTTTCGAAAGCTTTGAATAAACGCCAGTGTGCATCGGCGACATCCTGAAGCCACTCCGATAGCGTATAAATGCCGTCTTTGACGTCATCTGGGCGCGAAACGGCTAAGCGATTGCTCAAGTCTTCGATGCGAATGCGAGCCTCTTCTGCAGAGATTGGCAATTGTTGATACAGGCTTTCGCCTCGGCGTGGAGCTCCGGCTGATTTGCCTTCGTTCGGCACGTGGAAAGGGGCAGGGCTCGCCTCCCCTGGAATGGG
>JAJPJO010000470.1 GCA_021324135.1 Pseudomonadota bacterium | reverse complement strand
TGTTCAGCGCCCAAGATCCCGTGGGCGTCGTGCTCAAAGCCGCGTTCGTTCTGGCGCTGCTCGAGCAAGTCTGTTACTGGCTCGGCAAGCGTCTGCACGGCCGCCTCTGCAAGTGCCTATAGTCAACTGCTTCAAAGCGTTGCTTCCAGGCATTGCAGCAAATGGGCGCAACCATCAAACACGTGCATGAACGGCGAGGATCGGGCTCTGTCGAAGTGGCTGTCCCAACCACAGCTCCGCTTCGACCAGCCATCCTTGCCGCTCCTGCCAGGTGTTTGATTTTTGGAATAAGCTGCGAGAATAGATAGTAGAAGGGAGCGCTGTCAGGAGTATGTATCTTCATTTTGCTGGATATGAGGAAGGAGCGAGTTATATCGCGTAACAAGATAAGGCGCAAACAAGAGCGAGTTAGCGCGAATAGTCACACAGCCGAAGAAACTGAGGGCCTGCAAGTTGAGCGGCGGCGTCACTTTGGGTGGATGTAAAGTGACCAATATTTACATACATGCTCTAGTGGCCGGCTAGGTGTTCCTTTAAGGTTCCAATACACAACCACTTAGACCAGAGACATCTAGCAGCACCGCCTATACTTCCTCTTTAATCCTTGCGACTCCACAAAAATTCAGAAGATAATTCTGCATTGTGGTATTGCAGGCGGTGACGGTTCATTGGCCTTGGTGGTTGGGTGGTGGCACGCATTTGTGTCATCTTGCCTTGAACCGCTTCCTAGAGAAGCTTTCCCCTCTCATACAGCATGGAGCTACCATGAGAATATGTGCACTGGCCGTTTTGGCGACTGCGGCACTGACTGTTCTGAGCACCCCCAATGCCAAAGCGGAATACCAAAGCTACTCCGAGTCCGAGTTAGGTCAACGGGAGGCCGATAGTCACATCGACAACCTGAGGCAGAAATACGGTCTGAAGGAAGGTTTCAGCGAAGCCGATCTTCGAGCCGCTGCCGCAGCCTATTACACGAAGAAGCTGCGCATGGACTATTCTCTCGGTCCGGATTTCACCGTCGAGGACGTCAGACGAGGCGCCGGTGTCAGCTACGTCAACGAGCTCTTCAAGACGTATCCAAACCTGATGCCGCACTTCACGGTCAGGCAACTGGCCGAGGTCCAGGCACGAAGCGAGATCGCCTCCATCGCGAAATATCATCCCGGCCTGGGTACGCCGTTTTCGTACGCCGACTATGCTCGTGTCGTCGGCAACGAGGAAGCGTTGTATGTCGCTAAGCACTACAAAATAGCCTCTGACTTTTCCGACGATGATCTGGTCCGCGAATTTGGACCGCACGACGCCGTCAGCCTTCGCCGCCAGTACGGCTTCGCGAAGCACGCCACCCACGCCGAAATCGTCAAGGCGATGGGCGAAATGAAGGCATCGAACTTCGTCGTCGGTTACAGCGCCTCCGGGCTGATGGTAGGCTTCACCGCAGATGAGCTCGTCGATGCGTTGACTGCCGGCAACCTGGACCGGCTGACCAAGGAGCTGGGACTGAATAGCAGGGTGAATAGCTGGGCGAACGTGGGCCCGGGCTGCTCGGTTATTGTTCCGGCCTGCGCCACGGATGAGGACCTGATCGAAGCTGCCGGCGAGCGAGAGGTGACGCGTTCGGGCTTCTTTTCGGAATACAAGCTCCCGGCTCGCTTTACCGAGACCGACTTCGCTAAGGCGGCCGCTGAGCGAGTGGTTCGGGATGAGCGGGACAATTACGATCTGGATCCCGGCTTCACCGAAGCAGATCTCCGTGCTGCGGTGAGCGCGTCAGCTATTGCCCAGGCGCGGCGGGAATACCAGTTGCGCCCCGGGTTCACCGCCGAGGAGATGACGTTTGCGAAGAAGAAGCGCTATTCGTCTCCCGGTTACCCCGGGGAGTTCTGCAATTATTGACCGAATGACCAGTTGATGTCCCTTTCTCGTTAGGGCTTCCTCCTGGTCTCACGGAACGAGGCGGGATACATTACGTCGTATTCCGCCTCGCTTCGCTGGTTTCGATGAACCTCTTGTTGAAAGTTTTCACCACATGCGGTGCCATACTAGTAGCCATAGTACATTTGCGCTCGAAGTAGAATGGGGCGGAACAGCTCTCGATGTTCAATGCTGTTCCGCCCTCTCCTTCTTTGCGCGAGTTCGCGAGGTTGATTTTCATCAAGGTCGCGAACGTGAGTTGCGTCGCGAACATGAACATGACGAGCAAGCGTTCACGAACGGCTCTTGCGGCACTCCTCGATGTAGAGTCGCACCAGCCTGGCTGCCTCCTCGTAGGCAAGAAGAACATCCTTGTCGAGGCGGGACTGCCAGTGCAACAGTCCGAGGACCCGACGCCGAGCCTCACTGCAGAGCCGAGCGATGGTGCTCACCCCGCGCGGTAGCGCAAGCCCGGCTGCAGCCTTGATGTAGGTGAGCAGCTCGGCACTTATGGAGTTGAGGTCGCTGACGTGAGTTTGCGTCTTACCATCAGCGATTGGGTCGGGCGGCAGGAGCTGCGTTTCGCTCAGATGAATCGCCGCGATTGTGTCGGTGCGCGGGTTGTTCAGACTGAGCAGATGCGCGAAGCTATTCGCCTGAGCGGCACGTTCGCCGAGCGAAGCGAGACCCCACTTGTCGATCATGTACTTGAGCAGACTCGTGTGGTCGTACACGGTTTGGTCGTAGCCGGCATTCACCCAGGGAGAAACGAGCAATGCAGGAACGCGCAGCCCGAGTTGATCGAAGCTGTATTCCTGTTTGTGCTCGTCGGGTGGTACCGCCTGTGGTGGGTAGACGTGATCGAAGAAGCCGCCGTGCTCGTCATACGTGATGACGAGTAAAGTGGAATTCCACAACTCCGCGTTTGCGCGCAGGGCGTTGTAGACATCGGCGATCAGCTTCTGTCCCTTCATGATGTCGTGCGGCGGATGATCGTCGTTTTCACTCAGACCATGGAAGCGCGGCTCGATGCTGGCAAAGGCAGGGAAGTCGGCCTCGCGTCCTTTGGCATCTTCGTAGAACTGCTCGATACCGAAGGAGCGAGCGGCATTCTCCGGTCGCCGCTGATGCGTGAAGGCGAAGCTGAGCGGCAGGTCGTGGAAGTAAGCGCGCCACGAAATGCCGCGCTGGCTGAGGCGATCGAAGATGGTTGTTTGATCCTCCTCGAACCACTTCGCCAGACCGCTCTCCCGCTGCATGTTCACATAACCGCGCGAGGAGCCGGACAAGCCGAAGTAGCGATTCGGAAAGGTCGGTCCGGGCACGGATGAGAACCAGTGGTCGCAGATCATGAACTGGCGAGCCAGGGTGTGCGTGGCGGGCAGGAAGTCGAGCGGGTAGTAGCCCATCACGAACTGACGTTCGAGCGCGGTGCTGTCTGGATGCTCGATGGCGAAGTCGCGAACGAAGCCCTTCATGCTTCCGCCATCCATCTGCCGTGCGACGTTGGGGCAGAAGTGCTGGGGATCTACCCACATCTGCCGTTCGGTCGTAGGAATTTGGAAATAGCGGCGACCCTCAGGATCGTCGTTGTAGTGCGGGTTGTGCGGGTCAACGCCTTCCAGACCTGGATAGATCGCTTTGAGCGCGCCCAACATTTGATCGAAACTGCGGTTTTCCATCATCAAGAAAACGATGTGCTTGATGGGATCGCCGTTGAGTAGCTTGCGTTTTGAATCGGGCATCTTAGCCTCCTTCGGCGGAACGACAAGCAAGCGCCGAGCGCTTGCAAGCACAACCGCTCGGTAGTTTTGAAGTGCGGACGAACTCTAATGCCGCGCCGGATTTTGTCCCTGACTTGCTGCACAGAGCGAAGCGGCGTCGGGCCGTCTGCGTGGATTTGACCGCGCAAAGCCGCACGACTGGTGTCGCTTCGGTTTTTGACTAAAAATGAGCAGTGAGCTTATTCAGGGACAATCAGGCATTTCGTATTGGGAAATCGGCATCTGATGTCGAGAAACTAACACACTCCCTGGACGATTCCATGGTTGAGTAAAGGAAAAGCGATTAGAGCTTGTATGAGAAAATTCTGGGGAAACGAGGTCGGAGCTTGTTTGCAGCCATATTGTCTTATCGTTTACAGCTCACAGCGCTTACGCAAACCTGGAGAAAAAACGCAAGGATAGTTTGTGGCTTTTCTGGTTTGTGGCTGTGCCTCGCGGCATACTAATGGATATAGGAGCACCACCAGTGGTGCCAGGAGCGGCAGAGGTTTTGAAGAGCTGGCCGAATGCCAGCGCCTTCTCATCCTGTTCATCACAGAATGAATTACCTCTGCCTCTCCTGAGCGTACATCAAAAGTTCTCGTCGCCGGGCTCACTCACCCCAGCGGCGCTGCTTGTTCAGCTCCTTCGTCTGGCGTGCCAGGATGCTGTGGACGATGTCCATCTGGAACATCTTCACGACTTCCTCGGGGCTGACGTCGTTCACGACATCGGAGGAGAACTGGCGCGGGAACTGCTTGTCCCGCTGGCAGAGATGCACTTGCGGTTCCTCCTCGTCCAGCGCCGAAAGCACGATGCTGTAGCTACCATCGATCAACCCGGAGGCTGGATGTAGAACCAGCGCTCGTGGAAGTTGATAAAGTAGCGTAGGCCGCACTTGTAGAACGCCCAGTTCAGGCTCTCCGCGATCTGCGCCCGAGCGTGCGGTCTGAACTTGTAGCTCCTTATCAGCGACCGAAGCGTTTGCAAATCGCCCTCGGTGAGGGCAGTTACCAGGCGGCATGCCGCCTGGATCTCGGCGTCGGGAACGATCTCCTCACCTTTGGCGTTGTACACGGGCTTGCTGTCGCGTGGACCCCTCTGCACGCCTGCATGCTGGAGGTGGTCCAGCCGCGCGACCTCGTCCGTTTGCAGGACGTGGATGATGTAGTCGGCGGCTTTCTGTTGGTCGGTTGATGCTGGAGGTGCGCTGCGCTGCCAGCCGATCAATCCGAGCACGCCGAGCAGGGCCATGCCCAGTCCGAGTCCGACCAGCTTGCGCGTGCGCGGCTTGGCGGTCGCGTGTGTGCCGCGGTACGACCGCTGGGCGATGCACAGCAGGAAGCCGGCACTGAGGAGAAAACAGACCAGCGAGATGCCGAGCCAGATGGTTGGGATGCCAACCAATCCCTTGAGCGCTCCTGTGAGGGAGCCGGACTCGGCGGCGAAACAGACGACGTTCATCTGGTTTATCCTTTCGGAAAACGAATCAGCTCGTGAGCGGCGCACGATTCGGCGGCTCTACGAGCTGATTCTTGGGGTTTGAAACTGGTGATGTGGGGCTCAGTCGTCGTTCTTCTCTCCGCCGATGAGCACCGGCGTTTGCTTGTGCCAGGTGAGCAGGCGCAAGCCGGGATTTTCGTATTGATAGCCCAGGTTGGTTTGGGCCATCTCGATGGCTTGCACCATCGCCTCCTTGTTCTCGGCTCCCTGGCTGCCCGAGCCGGAGCTGAGCACCTTGCCGTCCTTGTCCACCCACTGGTAGCGGACGGTGATGCCGGCATAGATCCAGTTGTCGGCGTCCTTGTCCGGTACAACCTTGAAGGTGATCGGTCCCTCGATCTCCTTCGAAAGCTGCAGGAACAAACGCTCCTGTTCCTTATGCTTCTCGGGATTGAGGTGCAGCTCGGCAACCAGCTCCGGATGCGCTCCTTGCGGAGGGGTCTGGCGCGCGTGCCTGGTAATCAAACCCGCCGTCAGGAAGATTCCCAGGCAGAGAAAGACGAACCCGAGAGGCCAGACACGGCTCCACAGGCTGGTCGGACCCTCTTGGACCGATGCTGGTGCAGGTTCCTCCGCGGCGAGCCGGCTGGCTTTCTTGCCTGCCCTGTACAGCAGCCCGCTTACCACGAGCACAATGCCGAGCATGACGGCACAGGCGATCGTGTTCGGATCGTTGTACCAGTACTTGCCGGCCAATTCATCCTTGGCCAGATCCATGCCCTTGCCGTACCAGAGGGTCCGGTCCGGCTTCAGCGGCGAGAGTGGCAGGTTGGTGAGACTGAGCAGCGTCATGGTCGGAACCTGGGCGTAGAGCAGCTCATTGCCGACCGGGAAGGTGGTCGTGCTCACCAGCCGGTTGACACCGGATGTGGTGCGACCGACGATTGTCGCTCTGCCGTGCTTTTTCAGCGTGGTCGCCAGAGCAACGGCCGTGCCGCTGGTGCGCTCATCGACGATCACCACCATCCTGGCGTTGAGCACCGGCTTGCTTACGGTTTCCACGGCCTTGGATTCCTCAGGCTGACCGGCATCATGGCTGAGGTGCCTGTAGAGCGTTGTTCCGCCCTTCTCAGGAGCGACGCGGTAGCTGACCTCCTCCCACTTGGCTCCAATCCTGGTCCTGTACCTGAGCACCTCGCCGTCGCAGACGAAACGAGCGGCGACGCGAGCCGCCAGCTCAGGGTCATTCCCGCCGCAGCCGCGCAGGTCGAGAATCACGCCCGCGTAGCGGTTCATGCTCTCGACTTCGCGGTCCACCCACTTCAGGCAGCGAACCCAGTCGAGGTTCTTGAGGGCGATTTCAGTCAGACCATGGTCGCCGGGACCGCCGAAATTCTGGCTGCCGGCGCCGAAAGCGTCGTCCCAGGTTTCGACGATGGCGCGCTTGAGCTCCACCAGCCGTGGCATCTCGTCGCCGCGCTTCAGGGTCAGGGTGATGATATCGCCCATCTTGCCTCCGGTGGCTTGGTTCATCAGCCACCAGGAGGAGCCACCTTCGACGGCGTTGCCGTTGATGTGGGTGACGATATCACCTTCCTTTACGCCCGCCCTGGCTGCCGGACTGTCGTACATGACGTGATCGATCTCGAACAGCTTTGTCGGGCTTGCCAACTCGACGTCGAGACCGAGCGGCTTGTGCGGATCGCGAACGATGATCACCTCGTTCTTGCTGCAGTCCTTGAGGGAGAGCTTCATCCGGCTGCCCTCTTCGCCTGCGAACAAGGCTTCGGCCGTTTCCCAGCGCAGACCCTTGAGGCTGACGCCATCGACGGCCGAGATCACCATGCCGGCAGTCAGTCCCGCACCACTGGCGGTACCGCCATCCGCGACGCGCTTGATCAGGAGTCCCTGGTTGATCAGGTTCAGCGGCTTGAAGCGCAGGCCGATGCCGACGTAGCCGCTTTCGAGGTGGCAGAGATGCTCCTCGACCTGCTCCTCATTTAGCGTCCGAGCCGCGCGATCGCCGAGCGCCGCGACCAGCAGGCTGGAGGCAGCCCGGAGCTCTCCGATGCTGGTCAGCTTGCCCTTGAAGCGATCGCGCCACTTCGCCCAGTCAGGGGGCAGGCTGCCGGCGTAGTGCTCGCTCAGGTGCAGCCAGAGCTGGTCGTAGGTGGACTCGAGAATGGACGGATCGAGCGGCGCAGGCTTGGCTGCCTGCTCCGCGTCGAGCTTGGGTTGCGCGTCGGCGGGTTTGGGTTGTGCGTCGGCAGGCTTGGGCTGCACTTCGGCTGGCGGCTTCTCCTGCCCGTAAATCACCGCCACCGCGAACGAATTGGCGAGCATCACGCTCAGGGCACCGACGAGTGTAAACATCCTCATGAGATGTTCCTCCGTTTAGGGACCAGAAGAGCCTCACGCTCAGGGGCGAAACGCTACTCAACCAAGAGTTTGGTTGAGCAAGAGACTGTTTTTCCAGAGCTAGTCTTTGAACGTTTCGAAATCCTGAAAGTGAGGCGGAAAGTACTTCCTACAGACTGCTCAGTTCAGTTTTCATGATGCAAGGCAAGAGACATGATTATTTACTGCCAAGGAGCATTAAGAAAATCAGATTCGATCTGATCTGATCCGATACAACAACGGACGTGCCCGGAAAGTCTTCTCCTCCAGGTTGCAAACCCGCAGGCGTTCCAGGCTCTGGTACTATCTATGGTGATAATGCAATATCCAATCTTGCTAACTTTGGCTTAGACGTTCCTTCGGCAAGCCAGCTCAGTTTCACTTCATTCGCATGAGCTATACTATTGCATATCGCAGAGTGCGCTGCAAGAATCAAAGCGCGAGATTGGAAGTGGATCCGGCGGGACTCGAACCCGCAACATCCCGGATGCAAACCGGGTGCTCTCCCATTGAGCTACGGACCCCCTGCACCATCCATGGTGGCGGTCAGGCTGACGGCGAGACCTTTGCAGTCTGCTCGATTGCCTGATGCCACCAGTTAGATGGTGTTTTGAAGCGCCCCCAACGGGATTTGAACCCGTGTCTCCGCCGTGACAGGGCGGTGTCCTTGACCGGACTGAACGATGGGGGCAAATCCCGCCAGGTCGAACCTGACGGGAAAGCGAGCTTCAGCGCTGCTGATCATCGGTGTCACGAGCATCGTCGTGACGATCATCGCGTTGACGAGCAGCGCTTGCGACGGTCACAGTCCGCGCCGGCTCAGGGTGATGCTGAAGTCGTTGCCGATGGCGTGGACCTTCGACTTGACGCGCCCACCGACGCGGATGGAGCCGGCGCCGGTCTTGCCCAGCTCGCGGTCGGGCAGCAGGGCGGTGAAGTCGCCGAAGGACACCAGGAAGCCCTCGCGCACGCGCCTCACCACGTCGCCGGTGTGGACCGTGCCGACCTTGAAGGTGGTGGCGAGCTTGGCGCGCATCAGCACGAGGCTCTCGCTCAGGCGGATGTTCAGCTCGCCGCGGTCGTTCCGTCCGACCTGGCGCACCGCCAGGCTCAGCTTGTCGCCGAGCTTGCTGCCGCGGAGCCGCGCCTCGCGCTGCTTCTGCTCCGCCTCCTTCAGCTCGCTGATGTGGACGAAGCCGTCGTAGCCCTGCGCGAGCCCGGCGTCGATCGAGACGATCAGCCCGCACTCGAGCACGTCCACGACGGTGCCGAGCAGCTCCGTGCCGGCGGCGAGCTGCTCGATGATGATCTCGTCGTACCAGAGCTCCGAGAGCTCCAGGTGCTGCGAGTTCTTCGGGCCCGGCTTGATGTCCACCACCTCGACCTCGAGGTGGCTGCCCAGGGCGAGCTGGCGCAGCCGCCGATTCTTGCCGCGCAGGGTGCCGCCGCGCATCTTGTTGCGGTGGAGCAGCCCGGAGCCGTCGCTGCGGTCCAGCATGACGCCGTAGTCGCGGATCTGGCTGACGTTGCCCTCGAGGCGCATGCCGATCTGGATCAGGTTCTTCTGCATGACAGAACCTCCTTAGTTGGGCCGGTTTGCTTCCGGTTGTTGGCAAACCGGCAGTGACGAAGCGGCACGGCGAGCGACGAATTCGCCGACGTGCCAGTACCCCCGAGAGGACTCGAACCTCCAACCCGCGGTTTAGAAGACCGCTGCTCTGTCCATTTGAGCTACGGGGGCGGCAGTCACTGCAATGAAAGGTTTATTTTTTCAGCCACGGCAAGCGACGACAAAATCCGATCGCCTGAAAGCGACATCGTTTGCCTCTGCAAGCTGGCTGTGGGTAATTGGCTGCGGCAATATCTATAAAAAACGGAACGGCTTGAATATAAATCCATCCTAAGCCGGAGCCGCGACCGTAGCAACGATGCCGGAAGCGTCCGACCAGAATTAATGCGTTGCTTAGCCGTTGGTATATTGCCCAGCTTAGTCTTTCGATCTTGGGTGGTGCGAGTGGTTACGACAACCAGTTGGCGGTCACCAAGATTGGACCGCTAATGGTTGTTCAATCCGTAGATGATCAGACCGGCGAAGCCGCAAGTCCAGACAAAGGCAAAGAACGCCAGGGCGACGATGCCCACGATTCTGCCACCGTCGATGGGACCATGTTCATAGATGAGATCCTGGTTTCTGTCCCAACTAGTGATGCCGTTCTTGTTGAGGTTCATGAATTGGTAGATTGCCAGGCCCATCGCAGCAAAACCGCCGATGAGCGGAATATAGGCTACGGCCCGTCCTCCGCGCAGCCATACCGCACCGGTTCGCTGCAGGGCTTGCATAAAAGAAAGCTTGCTGCCGTTTCGATTGCGCACTCGAATGTTCAACAACATTTTTCCTGGTGTGGCTCCAAGGAAGCTCAGGAATACAGCTTCGGCAAAAAATGGAATCGGCATAGGCAAAAGCAGAGCGATAGGCACCACACCCTTGAACTCATCGGAGCTCATATGGCTTACCGATGCGATGATTGCCAGCAGAATAAAGGAGGTGATGTTTTCAGGCACTGCATAGACGGCGCTATTATCAAGGCAGCGTGCGAAGAATCTGTGCCATGGACGAGGTCGAGTTGAATATCCATCCGGACTCGCGCCCTGATATGGCATGCCCGGCTGCTCTCTGAGCGTCGCGCCCTGATTTCCGAATCCCTGCCCCTGATTGTATGGTGGCTGTTGAGCGTAGCCTTGCACCGGCTGAGGTGGATTGTATGACTGTTGTTGAACAATGTTCAATGGCGGCGGCGAGTTTGGAGCCGGGGCGTACTGCTGGGGCTGTTGTTGCGGTGCTGCGATGGGCTGGGTTGCTGCTCCCAGGGCCCGGAAAACGTCTACTGTAGAGGCAGGGGACCAGTTGCTCATCTCCTCGCACCAGACGAGCGTTGTGAGAGGCAGCTTACCGACCGCAAGCAATTCAATTAAGCCACGTTCTGATATTGGGCCTTCTTGGCGGTTTCCCTGCGCGTAATACCATTCTCTCTCTGCCATAATGTTCCTTTACTGGTTCCAAGACCCTTGGAAGCGATTCGCTATATTTGTACCATCTTGTTCGCCTCAATACGCGTCGAATTCATGTTCCGCTCCGATGCAGCGGGTACATTATCGATATGCCAGAATAACGGCGCATGCCCCAAACCTAGCTCACATGACCAACACCGACAAATCCGTCTCGCAACCTCGCAGTTATGAAGAGCTTAGCGAGCTTGTAAAAAAGCAAGAAGAGCATATCTATCGGTTGACAAGATCGGTCGAGTCGCAGCAGAAGCGCGCGCGTGAGGTCTTGTTAAAAACGCCGCTTGGCGTCCTGGTTGTTAACGATCAGCAAAAGATCGAAGCTGTCAATCCGAATATCGAGACATTGTTCGAATATACGCGCGAAGAGCTTTTCGAGAAACGCTTCAACTTTCTCTTCCCGGAGATGCCCGTGGTTGAGATTGTCTCCAATTCGATGCGCGCGCTCGGTAAAAAGAAAAGCGGCGAAACTTTTCCCTGCGAAATTTTTACTGATGAGGCGGATCGGGTCGTCATGGTTCACGTCCTCGACATAACGGAAAGGCAACGCCTCGAGCAGTTGCGTCAAGATTTCGTTGCCATGGTCAGCCACGATCTGCGCTCGCCGCTGACTTCCATCAGAGGCTTTCTGACTATGCTCGATGAGGGCGGTTACGGTGATATAAGTCCGCAGGGCCGACGGGCGATCGAGCGTGCCATGTCGAGCGCCGATCTGCTTATCTCGCTGGTTGTCGATCTACTCGATGCCGAGAAGATTGAGTCCGGTGATTTTGAGCCGGACTTGCAGGAAACCACCACAAGCACTGTTGTGGATCGAGCGATGTTTGCCACGCAGGCGGGGGCGAAAAGCGGCAACGTAACTATTGAGAAAGATGTGACCAACGATGTCTTTTGGGCTGATGAGGATCGGATTGTTCAAGTCCTGGTCAATTTGATTGGTAATGCGATCAAGTTTTCGCCGGATGGTTCTACAGTCACTGTTTATGCCGGTCTTGAAGGCGCAGGCGTAACATTTAGAGTGCGCGATCGTGGACCGGGAATTCCAAAGGCCCTGCAAAGCGTGATATTTGAGCGCTACAGGCAGCTCAATCAACCGAAGGAAACGAAACGGCGCGGCTTCGGTCTGGGTCTGGCGATTTGCAAAGCGCTGGTCGGCAAGCACAAAGGCCGCATTTGGGTCGAGAGCCAGGAAGGCAAAGGCAGCACATTCTGCTTCTCGATTCCTTTGCTGGACGAAAAGTACCGCACCTAGAGCGAGCGCCTGTTAATGGCTGGTGGTGCGGAAACACGCGCGCCGGTTTCAGGTGAAAACGCTCAGGTGAAAACGCCGTCATTCGATTTTGACAGACACATTGCCTTCGTTCCTTACGATCTCTACCCGCGTTTTCTCAGATGCCTGCCCTCTGCCGGTTTTGGTATATGTCTCACCGCCGGTGGTGACGGCGACCGTGCCACCGTCACTGGTGTGACAGAAGCGCAAATCGACTTTCCCGTCGCCCACCTTGAGTCCTTTGAAGGCAACGGAATCAAGCCATTCCGGAAGATATGGATGGCTGATCCGCAAAGTTTTGCTTGGCGCGTCCGGCTTGATGCCGAGGCAGGAGGAGAGTATGAGGAACATGGAACCGGCAGCCCACGCCTGAGGAACGCATGAGACAGGATAGCGAATCGGCGCGTTCGCGTCCTTTCTGGGAAAGCCGCAGAACAGCTCGGGAAGCCGCATGTCCGCTTGATGTTGAGCGGCGAGCTTCAGTCCTTCCATGACTTTGTAAGCCTCGACCTTCATGCCCACACTGCTCAAACCCTCGACGGCAAGAGCGTTGTCGTGGGGCCACACCGAGCCATTGTGATAGCTCATCGGATTGTAAGCAGCCTCGCTTGCCGACAATGTTCGAATTCCCCAGCCGCAGAACATATCGGGTTGCATCATCCGGCCAGCCACTGCTCGCGCCCGCTCATCATCGAGAATGCCCGTCGCCAGCAGATGACCGGGATTACTGCTGATCACGTCACATTGCTTGCCCTGACCATCCAATGCCAGGGCGACGAATTTTTTCTCAGGCATCCAGAAATCTTGGTTGAAACGATTTTTCAGTGCCGAGGCTCTATTAGCCAGCTTGACGGAGAGATCGCCATGCCCTAACTGGGCGGCAATCTCGGCCAGACCCGACCAGGCTTCGTAAACATATCCTTGCGGCTCGCACAGCGCGATCGGCGCCCTGGCTAGTTGCCCGTTTGCATACATTACCGCATCACCGGAATCTTTCCAGCCCTGGTTGCTCAAGGCGGCGCCTGGCTTTCCACCATATCGCAAGTAGCCGTTGTCACCAATCTCGGTATCAAGATAAGCGAGAGCGCGCTCGACATTCGGCCAAACTTGTTTGATCGTTTGCATATCGCCCGTTTCTCTCGCGTAGCGAACGACCAGCATGAGCCAGAGCGGCGTTGCATCAACTGTTCCATAGTATGGTTTAAACGGAATCTCGCCTAAGCGTGCCATCTCGCCGAGCCGCAACTCGTGCAAAATTTTTCCTGGTCGCTCTTCCGTGTAATTGTCGTGCTTGGTGCCCTGATAGGCGGCCAGAATGGTAATCACTTCGCGGGCCAGGTCGGGACGCATAACCAGCATCTCCAGTGCGGTGACCGCCTGATCGCGCCCGAATGCGCAGGCAAACCACGGCGTGCCCGCTGCCAGGCAGGTTCCCCTGGGTGTGCCTTGCCTGAGGATATATAAATCGCGATAAGCGCGATCCAATATGTCGTTGAGTGCGGTATCGCTGGTGGTGATAGTGGCGCCGTCCGCCCGCCACTGCTGGTAATCGCTTTGTGCCTTACTGAGCGCTTCAGCGAAGTTGGCATAAGGCTGTTTTTCGCCGGACATGTAAGGCGAACCGGCGAATCTGGCATCCGTCCAGGTGCGGCAACTGGTTTCGATGGATTGACTTTCTCGGGCTTTCAAATGCAGCGGGAAGCGAGCAATGGTGCCGGGCATCTGGCTTTGCGGCGTTGCATTTGTGATTGTCGGCTCCACTCCTGGCGAGCGAAAACGAAGCAACGTGCGCATCGTATATTTGTCCAGCCCGGTGTAAGCCATGGAAACGTTCTTTCCATCCATGGCTGCCTGCCCCGGTTCGCTCTTATCGCTCTCGATCTTTGCACCGCTTGTGGTACCGCGAGCCGGTCGTTTGCTGCCGCGTACCTCGAACATATCTGCAAAGTCGGCGTCGAAGACGATCGCAATCTCGCAATCGACCGGGTGTGTGTTGAAGTTCGTGACGACGAGCTGCTCATAGAGCCCGTCTGCGATGACGAGATCGCGCGAGAGCATCAATGATTGCTCGGGCAGATCGCCGACTTTTGAATTGCCGTAGACGAATTTGGCCGTGAAGCCTTTATCGATCTCGCTGGCTAGAAGCCGCGGATGGGTTCCATTGATATAGACTTGCCAGCCGCTCAAGTATCTGGTGTCGTCTCGAAAGAGACCGAACGGCGCCGGCTCGCCTTTGGAGAGCGGCATCATGCCTTTCACGTCGGTGATCAAAAAGAGTGGACCGTTTTTAATTACAAGGCGATCTTGGCTTGGATTATCTGCTTCAAAGACAACCGACTGAGGAGCGTGTGTTATGGCGAGCCGTTTTTCGGGGCAGCTTGTTGCTCTGCGGCTGCCGGGAAAGATTTCAAGCCAAGCGACAAACAAAGAAAAGCGATCAGCAGGCTGCGCAAATCCGGCTGAGCCTTAGATTTACTCCATGCTCCAGCCTTTTTAGTTGTTGTGATTGACATGTTCTCCCTCTTACTCAGATCGTGATTCCAGCATGTCATTCGCCATATCTGGATGATGCCGATGCTTCTAATTCGCTTTTCACGGACTCTGTAAAATGGTTGAAGGCTTGCTCCAGCCGAGCGAAAAGCTCGTCCAGCTCCTCGTCGGTTATTACAAACGGCGGCGCAATCATGATGTGATCGCCGACGCTGCCGTTTATGAATCCCGATCCGGGATAGACGAGAAGACCCTCTTCAAAAGCCAGGTTCGCGAGCATCTGGCTGGCGCGCAAGGACGGCGAAAATGGCTCTTTCGTCTTGATGTCGCGCACCAGTTCGATGCCCGCCATGAATCCCTTACCGCGGACATCTCCAACCGCAGGAAACTTTCGTAGAGCCTCCAGTCGCTTGAAAAACTTTTCTTCGCTTTGCTCTACTTTGCGAATCAAATCGTTTTCGATCATGTAATCGAAGGCAGCCAGTCCGGCAGCGCATGAAACCGGGTGCCCGCTGTAGGTGAAGCCGTGCTCGAATACGCCGCTGTGGCGCTCGAAGGCGCCGGCAATCTTGGCGCTGGCGATGACGGCGCTCAACGGCTGATAGCCAGCAGCCAGGCCCTTTCCGACAACGAGTATGTCCGGATCGACCTGCCAATGTTGAATAGCGAAGGGTTTGCCGGTGCGCCCCAGCCCGGTCATGACTTCATCGGCGATGAACAAGATACCGTATCTGGTGCAAATGTCGCGCACTCTTTTCCAGTACGTCGCGCCGGGAACAGCGGCTCCAAGGGCTGCTCCGACAATCGGCTCGCCTATGAATGCCATGACGTTGCTCGGTCCTTGCAATTGAATCGCCTCTTCAAGCTCGTCTGCTCTTTCGAGTGAACAGCGGTCGTTGTAGCAAGCGCCCGGGCGATGACCGCACTGGCAGCGATAACGATAATCGGTGTGCACGAGCGCCGGTGGTCTCAAGATCGGCATGTAAGGCTTTCTGCGGACTGGATGCCCGGTCGCCGATAAGGCACCAAGGGTGGCGCCATGATATCCCGGCCAGCATGACATGACGATGTTGCGAGTCGGTTCGTCCGTTTCGACAAAATATGCTCGCGCCATTTTGATTGCCGTCTCGACAGCCTCAGAGCCGCCCGAGGCGAAATAAACCCGACCGAGATTGAACGATGGCGGTGCGATGCTGGTCAATCGACCGGAAAGATCGAGTGCTGGTCTTGATAAAAATTGGCTGGTGTGGGCGAAGGGAGCTGTTTCGCTCTGCCTGGCGATGGCATCGGTTATTTCCTTAACGCCGTAGCCTAGATTTGTGACTATGGCGCCACTGCAACCATCGAGGTACTGATTGCCATCCTCGTCGGTTATCCAGATCCCATCCGCCGATTTTATGACTGGATAGTTCTTCTTGAAGTTGCGTGGAAAGAAGCTGTTCATTAGGTGTTGCTCGCTAAGCGATCCCGCATCGCTCACCTGCATAGGCAGCGCGGAGCATTATCGCATGGAAGACGGTTTAGTTTTCACTCTGCATCTTCCTGACAATGTGCATCGTAAAAGAGGCCGCTTTTTGCGATTTTCGGCCTCTTTTGCGATACGCATTGTCAAGGGAGCCCACGTTGACTGGCGTGTTATTCAGAGGCTTGAGGAACGATAAGAGATAGTAGACAGGGCGGGCAATAGCAGGAGTGGCAGAAGAAGTTCGGCGAGGGTGGCGGTGCTCCCATCCAGTGGCTTGGAAGCACCGCCTATGGCGAAATCATAATTCACCCTCCGAAAATCCTCAGTCATCCTGCTTCCGCCGTGGCGGAGCAGAACAGGTTGTTTCGCATGAGCATCAAGCAGCCACCGGGAAGTCCGGTGTCTCCTCGACCTCGTCAACCAGTCCGTGAGCCTTGGCGGTCTTGGCGTCGATCCACCACTCGCGTCCGCCTTTGGTGCGACGACGAATCGTCTCCACCGTCAGCTTGCCTTTCGTGCGGAAAGTGAGCAGGTGGTCTGTCTGCGCCCGAAGCTGCTTGCAGCGCGCGATCTCGGCAAGCATCGCATCGAGGTATCCGTCCGCCCTGGAGCTGACCTGATGGATGAGAATCCAGGATTCGGCGCCGATGACGCGCTTGTCCGCTGCCTGCAACAGCCAGCCGGAGCACGACGAACAGCGACCGTACGCGACGATCGTGAGGTAGTGCCCGCGCTTGCGAAGCAGACAGAAGATCTGGTAGAGGAACAGGCTGTCGAGAATGTTCCCACCAGCCGAGTTCATGAGAATGCGGATAGGCCGACCGAAGTTGTCCACCTTGGTCGACCACTCATTGAGCATGATGGCGAAGTCACGCGTGGACTGCTCGTTGTTGCTGCCCACGTAAATGAACACCGCCTCATTTGTTGGCCTTGAGTCGGGCATGGTAAGTGGTCCTTGACGTACACCCTCTGGCTACTGTGCCGTCCAGCCGCCATCGAGTGTTATGTTTGTTCCCGTGATACTAGGTGTGGTGGCAAGGAAGACGACGGCATCGCCTATCTCGCCCACCTCCGCGAAGCGCTTCGATGGCTGTTTGGCAGCCAACAAACGCACAGCTGCTTCCTCTTGCGAGAGACCCTCGGTCGCAGCCAGGTCCGAGATTTGTTTTTCGACAAGCGGTGTGCGCACCCAACCGGGACAGATGGCATTCACGGTGATGCCGGCATCCGCGGTTTCGAGCGCCACGACTTTCGTCAGTCCGATGAGCCCATGTTTAGCCGCCACATACGCCGATTTATGCACAGATGCGACTAACCCGTGCACGGAAGCGATGTTGACGACTCTTCCCCAGCCCTTGCGCCTCATGAGAGGAATCACTGCGCGCATGGCGTGGAAAGCGGAGCTCAAGTTGATGGCGATGATTGCATCCCACTTCTCCGGTGGGAAGTCTTCAATGGGCGCGGTATGCTGAATCCCGGCGTTGTTCACCAGGATGTCGACGGCACCGAGCTCCTTTTCTGCAAAGCCAATCATGTCCCCGATGTCGGAAGGTTTGCTCATATCAGCGCCGTGAAAGAGCAGTTGCCTGCCCGTTTCCTGAGCGAGCCGGGCGCGAACCGTTTCGATGGCGGCTCGCTCTCCCAGCCCGTTCAGCACGACGTTGCATCCGGCCATGGCCAGGCTCTTGGCGATACCGTATCCGATACCGCTCGTCGAGCCTGTCACTATGGCGACTCTGTCTTGCAAGGGTTGTGAGCCCTCGAGCATTCCTTCCTTGTCAGTTCTGGCTTGCAGCATCCGGCGTTACCTCTTCCTTGGACTCAGTCGCAGTCACAGAGACGGCCCTGCGCATACGCCTGCGCGATTGTTTCGTCGCAGACATTGTACGCCGTCCGTTCCATTTCGCGACAGGTCTCGTCCGAGATACCGCTGTTCAGCCCCGCCACGTCTGCCCGACCGTTCTCGATGACGAGGTGACGGACCGGATCGACATAGCGGTTGTCGCCGGCGACCGGGTTGAAGATTTCCCGAGCGCTGACGTACAGGTGGAACCAGTTCTTCCATTCCACAGGCCATTGGGTGGACCGGCGAAATGTGGAGACGATGCAGGCTTGATCGAAGAACTGAGTCGGGTTGTAGTGGAACATCGCCCCGTCGGTGAGCAGCCGCAGCCGGTTGACCTTGTGATCCCAGTACCAGACGGGCTGGACGATCCAGGGCGGCGAACCGCTAGCGGTCAGGGCGTTGATCAGGTCTTCCTGCGTGTTCAGGTTGCCGTCAGCCTGGCTGAACGGAACCCATTCGCGCGAGAAGAAGTCGCAGGTGCCGAGCACCATCCTGTTGGTCGGATGCAGGTCGTACTCATGCACGAGCCTGGCGAAGTGCGGACGCAGCGAGAATGCTCCGCCGATCCACATCTGCAGCGCGTCCGGGGTCTGAAGCCGAGTGTACAGCTCCATCGGATTGCTGATCTTGCCGGAGAGCATCGCTCCCCAGAACTCGACCATATCCGACCAGATGGACATCGGCGTCGGAATGCGCAGCCCAACCGACAGGTTGGCGAGGTTGTCCCCTTCGGCTTTGAGCTTCAGGCAGATCTCGAGGATCTCCTCAGGCTCGTAGCCGTTTTCGAGGAACGTTATGAAGAGTCCACCCGCAGAGACGCCCAGTCGACGACTGGGATTCTGGAGCAGACGCCATTTGCGCAGGTTGCGTGCGACGCCAGAGTGATGGACGATGTTCCACCCACCAGCGCCCCAGACCTGCGGCGATCCAGCGTTAAGCTGGCAAGGAGTAGCCTCCTTCAAGCGCAAAGTAGTACTCATCGTGTTCTCCTTACGGTTGTATCGAAGTACTCAAGCGTCCATGCTTGAGAACCCGAGCACAGATCCACTTCCGAAGAAGCAAATCTGAGGTTGGTTGGATGAAGATTCCAGGGTACTCGAGGGGGTTTTGTCTCCTGGAAAGACAGGTGTTTTAGGTGATACCTGTAGATTAGCCAGAATCTTGTTGATTACCTTGCAACGAAGTATTACGCGCACAACCTGCATTTCCATTCATGAGCCTGGAAATACTGATTTTTCCGTTGTTTTCATCTTGAGCTAGATACGCTAATTGTTGAACTCCGCTAGCTGCGAGATTTCTATCGCGAATCCTGTCGGGCAATGGTTAGTGCGATTGTTGTGGAAGAGGCCAATATCACACGCAAAGGCGTTCCAAAGAGGTCTGCGTGAGGCTGATGTAGCGACCGGCGAGCTTAACGAGATTCGCCACGGAAGAATTGCCAGAGCGCCTCGCTTGTATCGATGTCCTGACAACATTTCTTGTCGTAAGCCTTGGCCAGGAAAATGCAGCCGGGCCACGTGTGACCGCCACCCTCGATGGTGTATAAAAGCACGCCATTGCCCCGGTGACCCCAGGATTCCTTCTTGACTCGCATGCCGTCATTCGGGTCACGGTCGGGTTCATAACTTGTCGATGGCGACCCTGGGCAGCCATTGTGATTGGTCCACCACGAAATCAAATCGGGCACGGTCCACCAGCCGCCGTAGCGCGCCAGTGCGAGAAAATCAGGATCAATTTGAACGCCGAGCTTCGGGACGGTTTTTGGCTTTCCATCACCCCAGTTGATGAGCGGATCGTCGGTTCCCAGGAAAAAACAAACCGGGATTGCCTTCTGCCCTGAACTTTTCGTGAGCGCCCCTTCCATACCGGTGGATGAAACGACGCCGATGGCGGCGATCTTGTCCGGCAGGCTGCAAGCCAGGAGTTGAACGAAGTAGCCACCATTACTCAAGCCGACCGCATAAATTCGGTGCCGATCGATAGCGGCCGTTTCCTGCAGTCTGTTGAGAACGGCTTGCACGTAGGCAACATCATCGACTCTGGTGTTTTTCATTCCATCATTCCATTCACCGCCGTAGCTTTCGCCATAGACAACCATGAAATCGTTCCGATTGGCGACGCCGTTCATCCCAGTGACGGCGGGCATTTCGGCGCCGTGCATCTTTAAGCCCGGGAAAACCAGAACAGCCGGAATGGGGCGCGACCTGCTGTAGCTGGGAGGAAGATGGACGGTGAATGACCTGTGCAGCCCGGCTACATCAACAAAGTCCTCGTAGTCTTTGCTGCCGGCAGACTGACTGTTACCTTTGCCGCGCGAGCCATAGGGTGTCCCGTTTGCATAGCGAGCTACGCCCGTGCCTAAAGCGCCTGCCGACGAGCTGGTGTTCGCGCGCCTGTGCATGCCACCGCTGGTGGCAGCAGAGGCGAACCCTGCCGTTCCGGCACCGGCTGTGCCTGCTCCTCCGCCGCGAACGGACATTCCGCCGGATCGAGAATAGGAAGCGCCCTGCTGATAGGCGGGTGTGGAATTATTCGGAACCTCGACGGCCTGGCGACTGCCTGGAGGGAAGTAGTATTTCGTCTGTGCCGAGAGACGCTCCGCTGAAGTGAGTAAAGCGAATGGTATCGCCAATGATATCGCTAATGATATCAGCGAGCGCCGTTTCATTTGCCGTATTTCTTCAGTAATTCTCTGGCGGTGTCGGCATTGAGCGTGCTCGGGTCAATGCCTGGTGGAATTTTCTTTTTGATTGAATCGGGAATTTCGCCCCCGAACCATTTGTCCTTGAGCTTGCTGATAATATCATCGGCATTGCCGCCGCTGAGCTTGGTGCCGCCGGAGCTACCGCCTCCGGAAGCCGACGGTGGAGGCGATGAAGCGGCAATTGGCGGAGCAGGTTTCTGAGTTTTGAGCTGTTTGCTTCGCTTCAGCTGTTCGTCGAGTCCCGTCACGATTGAGTCGAGGCGGCTTTTGATTTCAGGCTCGCCGGCGCCGGCTTTGACGCGGTCGTCGAGCGCTTTGTAGGCGTTTAGATAAGCAGTGGTGCCAAAGCCGTATTGTTTTGCCGTGTTGATCGTCTCGAGCAGTTTGCGCCGATCCGGTTCCATTGGTCCAGGACTGACGCCGACCTCCGGTGTTTGAGCGATCGGCCATGCATTTTGCGCTGTCTGGGGCGTGCCTGCCTGGGCGGCGCTGGGTTGAACAGCTGAGGATGTGCCTGACTGCGTCGCCGGCGGCGACTGCCCGGTTTGCAAAACCTGGCCCGTGGGCGCACTTCCCTGAGCAACACCGGAGGGTGCAGGAGCGGCGCTTTGCGACGGCGGAGAACCATCTTGCGAGGGCGTCTGCGCTGGGTTTTGAGCAGAGGCTGCTGGGATTGCCAGAGCTGAAAGGCAGAGACTGGCTGCCACCATGAATGATGGCAAGGATCGATGAGAAGCTGTCAGGTGAAATCGAATTGGCATCGGCATGTACCTCCACCTCTTCTATTCCCCGTAAAAATGCATCTCTCGTATTACTATACGAAGTCGGAACCGACCAGAATGAAAAAAAGGAAAAGGCAGGCCCTGAGCTGATCGGTAGATATCGCGTCTGAGGGGGCTCAGACAGGGATGATTACTAATCAGCTCAGGGTTGTAAATTTAGACCAGTGCGGGTCTATCAGAACGCACTCGGCTCGCGCGTGCGTGCGTATCGACAAACTCAGCTCTGTTCGCCTGCCGTCTCCTCATCCTTCACAGAAGTGGTCGGACACGTGTTGCTGGTGATTGCATCGCGCAGTTTACCGATCAGGTTCTCTGCGGTGAGCGGAGCGACCTCGTGGAGATAAATCGGCTTGCCGATTGTCACCGTAACGTCATGCCGCCAGCGCAGACCCATCTTGAGGAAATCGCCGGCCGAGGCAACGTCCCGCCGGTTGTAGCAGATGTGAATCGGAATCAGCGCCACCATCTCTTGGTGCCCGAGCTCGTCGCAAGTGCCCATGGCGATCCAGGCAGCGCCCTTCTTGAACTCGAGGTATTCACCGGTCGGGCTGATTTTGCCTTCCGGGAACATGGTGATGCGCATGCCGCTCTTGAGGATGCCGATCGAGGGTGCGATGACTGTTTTGCCGTTCTTGCGATCGACGGCATAGCAGCCCATGGCGCCCATGATCATCGCCTTGAGACCGAATAAGCCACGCATCTCTTCGACGGCGCACATGTAACGAATGCCTTCCGGCATAATCGAGTACATGATAATCGCGTCGAGCATCGAGCTGTGGTTGGGGCAATAAATGGCGTACTTGCAGGCCTCGAGGTTCTCCCGACCGACTACGTTGATCTCTCCGACCTGAATGCGGGCCCAGGTTCTGGCGACGCGCTTGCCAAAACGTTCCCAGCGGGGGTCGTAAGTGGGGATGAATCCAGAGGTCAAACAGTCGCGAGAGTATTCGCGGTAACGGCGCCACAAAGACTTGCGCTTGCCGGCGCCTTTCTTGGTTTCATGACTCATAGCTCAACTCCCGCCCTGACATCACCAGCAATGCCGTCAGGCAATTGCAGCGGCGGCAGGGCAAACTTGCTGCAGTCAACTGGAGCCGGGTCGATCGTCTTTCGACGACAAAACCTCACTCGCTATTTCGCAGCGATTGATTTGCAATAAAGGGAGTTGCAGGAAGTGATTTGGGTAAAAAAACTTTTGGCCGCTTTGTGCGAGTTAGATAAAAATGAGCGCCAAAGATTATCAGAGCGGGCTTGCATTTATGAAGCCATTATCGCTAGTTCTCACATTTATGTTCTTCTAAGTTTGCCGACGCTTTTGACGACGAGCAATGATTTGTCGAGCGCAGCAAAGCGACGGCTCAAACCGGCTGTAGGCTATCTTCAGGCTATCCATGGGCATCTTGAGGCTGTCTTCGTGGTGCCCGATTAACAGTTAGCGACACTGTCGTTGGGACGGCTGCTTGGCAAGCCTGGCAAAGCTTTGAGAGATTTCCAGTGGACAAGCAAATCAGTTTAGCTATTGTGAATTTAGTTCTCGTCCATACGTCCTTTTTCTGAAACGAAAACAAAAACAGGCATCCCGACACTTTCTATGAGGTTATAATCTCGGCGCATAACAGCGTTCGAATAGTGTCGTCAGTGGATGTTTGGTGAAACGGTCGAGGTGAGAAGCAATGGATCAGATTTTCGTGAGTATCCTTCGTCTGGTCGTTCGCTTCTTGCGCAGCTTCACAGGCAGTATCAAGAATCAAAATCGACCGCATTTTGAAATCGAGCGCAAATACCGGATTTCGCAAGAAGAGTTCGAGCGACTGCCGGTGCGCTTGCACGCGGAAGGCTTTGTCCGCGAGGATCGCGTCAGCATGACTGATACATTCATCCCGGCTGAGCACGAGGGAGAAACGATTCGCCTTCGCGAGCAGATTTCCGAATCGGGAAAAACGGTCACAATCCTCACCATCAAGCAGTGGGTGGATGTCGCAGGCGGACGCGAACGGCAGGAAGCCGAGAGCGAAGGCATCGACTCAACCACTCGCGAATGTCTGCTAGCACTTGGCAGGCGGCTGAATAGCGGTAAGGGAGATTTGCTGTCGTACAGCAAAGCCCGCACCACCTACAGTGCGTTCAAGAAACGCTACCCGGTTATCGCCGCTTTCGATCAAGTCAGCGGGCTGGGTGACTATTCAGGCCATTACATGGAAATTGAAGTGCTCGTCAATTCCGAGTCCGAGGTCTCTCGAGCTCGAGAATTCGTCGAGAGCTTCGCCAGAGAGCTTCTCGGCGAAGAGCGAGAAATGGCGATGTCGTACAGCGAGATGCTCCGCCGCGCTCGCGTCTAATCGCCACAACTAGTTCCAGTCAGGTGTGTGTCAATCGGCTCAGCTTTCGTGCTGGGCTGATACTGGCATGCCTGGCGTTTTTCTTAACAGATGACCGGGGCTTTGCACGGTCGAACTTAGGAGTCCCAAAATGAAAACCAAAGACAGAAAACAAGAAGAGCTGGAAAAGCCTCTGCCGTTCGTGGTCGTGAACCTCGAAGGCATGTCTCCAGCCGAAGAAAAATTCGCGGATCGCTTCGATTCGCGTCTTGTAGGTCAGCCGGAGGCGCGTCAAATCGCGCTCGACGTGCGGGCTCGCTACAAGAATCCGCTCCGCAACAAGAACTATCCGCTGGGCGTTTACTACTGCGTCGGTAAGTCGCGCCGTGGTAAATCGCTCCTGGCGCAGGTTCTCGCCTGGCTCTTCCACAACGATCCGGAAGCGCTCACTCGCATCACCGCTGAAGACTACCTCGATGACAGCCAGCTTACCGACCTCACCGGCGCGACGCCGAAGTATGTGGGTTGGCGCAAGCCTGTCGATGTGAGCAAGATGCCGCGCGAGCTGCTCATGCAGACCGACGGCTACAGCAAAGTCTCCCAATGGAACCGCGTGCGCGTGCGCATCGACTCCAAGGAGTACATCGACATCGTCGTCGTCGAAGAATTCGAGAAGTCGGGCTACGACTTCTTCAAGTTCTGGATGGAAGTCTTCGACAAGGGTCGCAAAACGCTGGGCAACGGCGAAATGTGCGACTTCCGCAACACCGTCTTCATCCTCACCTCCAACATCGGCATGGATCGCGTCGAGCGCGAAGAGATGGGCGGCATCGGTTTCAACCGGCAGCCCAAGAAGCTCTCGCACGACGAGATCGTCAAAATTGTCCGTGAGGAGATGCGCAAGAAGTTCAAACCGGAGTTCCGCAACCGTCTCGACGCCGTTGTCGTCTACCGCGAGCTCACTCGCGAAGATGTCGCGAAGATCGTCGATATCGAAGTGAATCTGATCAACGACCGCATCATCTCTCAGATGAAGCGGGGCGACGATTTCACTCTCGATGTTGATGACTCGGCGAGGCTCTTCGTCCTGAATGAGACTGGTGGCGAAGTGGCAGAGCTGAAGCGGGTTCTGGAAAAGCACCTCGTCACTCCGCTCGGGCGCATGCTCGACGAGGACAACCCCGACCGTGTGCGTGGCGGGGATCTCGTGCGTGTCACCTGGGATGGCAAGTCGGAAAAACTGACTTTCGCCATCGCGCGTGGCCACGGCGATGTCGATGAGGGGCTGGAGCATCTCGATGTTCACCATGACACCGACGATACGCTCAAGGGTCTTGCTCTGCAGCGCAGAGTGGCGAAGGCGCGCATGCGTGCTCGTCGCGAAGCGCAGAAAGAGTGGAGTCTCATCCTGCACGGCGACAGCAAAGAAGAGTTCGAGGAAAACGCGGCGACCTTGATTCATGACGTGAAGAACGTCTATGAACTTCGGGTGAAGAGCTACTCAATCCAGGAAGAGTCACCTTATATGGTGGTGCTGGTGGTAGTGGCAAGTGACGAGCAAGTGGCGCTCGTCAAGGAACTTTATCCGGAACTCGAGGTGAAGCCGGTGAGCCGCGCCCTGGTTCCTGTGAAACAGCAGTAACCAGGGAGGTGCAAGTGACTACTGGAGCAACGCACAACTCGCAGAGACTGCATCCCAGCAGAGCACCACATCCCAGAGCACTACATCTCAGGCAAACTCGGGTGGCGGGACCTAGGTCTGTGAGGTGATCCATGAAAACGGATCAACTCGCAGTCCTGGGTTTTGCCACTCAATCCGAGCGCTACGAGGGAATATAATACGAATGGTGGCAGTAGCGACGGCTAATGAATTCAGATAGATGGAGTTGCAAGACGGGCTGTTGGCATGAAGGGTTTTGGAGGGGATGAAAAATCCTTCTTCACCCCCTCCAGGAATCGACAACCGCGATCAGTCAAGTCCTATCACTTCACCGTCGCGTACTTGCTCGGGTGAATGATACCGCCGCCTTCCCTGATGACGGAGGCGTTGTCCCATGCCCAGGTCTGGGCGCAGTCCTTGACGAGAGCGACGCTCTTGGATGAAGCAATCACCCTCGTGCAGCGCTCCGCTTTGATGTTGCTCTTGCCGCGCGCCTGAACGAGACGGCAGTCGGCAAGGTGCGCCACGGCGTTGCAGTCGATGTGGACCAGCTCCCAGCCGCGCGCGGAGTAATCGCCCGTGGTGGCAAATGAATCGCCGCCTTCGAGCTGGGACAGATCGATCTTCACCTCCCTGCCGAAGAAGAACTTCGGCTCCCCGAGGTAAAGGATGGTGGCGCCGTAGGTCTTGGCCAGCGAACCCTTCTTGAGCTTGACGGTTTTCGATCCATCCATGGAGATCTCGGCGCCGTCGCTTTCCGCCTTGAATGCGATGCTGGTCTTGGCGCTCAGGGTGATCTTGGCGCTCGATTCGACCTGGAACTCCTGCTCCTTCTCATCGCCGATCGAAGCCGGCTTCTTGCCATCGGCTTCGACTGTGGCATTGCCACCGATCGTGAGGCGACCCTTGCCGACGATCTTTGCCGAGTGTTCACCTTCGGTTTCCAGATTCAGCGGCACCGAATCCGGATCTTGGTCGTCGATCAGGGCGAGTTGCACGTCACTGCGGTAGAAGTGGAACTCACCGGTCTGGGGTTGCTTGAGCACCTGGTTCATCCAGAAAGACAGGAGGCGTGCGTCTTCCTGTCTTGCCTCGGCGGCCTTCGCGATCGCCGCTTCGAAGTCTCTGGCGAACTCCTGATCGGCCGGATCATGGACGCGGTTGGCGACGATCATGAACTCCCAGGTAGGAACGAACCAGGCGCAGCTCTTCATGAGCTTGCGCAATTGCAGGCGGCAGCCCTCGGCGTCGCCGCAGTCACGCAGAGCGCGGGCGTACAAGATGCGGGCGTCGTGTTGCAGCGGAGCGATATAGCTCCTGCGAGCGATGGTCGACCAGATCTGCTGGTACTCGCGCGAGCCAGGGGCGAGCTTGTGCTCGAGCTGCCAGAGGAGCTTGTCCTTGTCCTGGAACGACTGCCAGTCGATCTGATCGACTGCGTCGCACAGCGCCGCGTAGTCCGCGAAGACCTCGTCCTTGCCGGCGAACTCGTTGTTCCTGATGGCCTCGAAGCGGTCATGGACGTGCCAGAGTGCCTGGCGCAAGCCGTCGGCCTTCGCCTCCTCGGGGTCAACCACGGTCACCCTGGCGATGTCATCGCCTGTGGTGGCACGCTGGCTCTTGCCGGGCTGGACGCTCCAGATGATGACGAGCGCACCAGTGACGATGAGCCCCGCTGCGAACAGTTTCATGAACTTCATAAGCAGTCTCTCCTTGTCTGGAATACGCTGATGCTGTCTTTATCTGTGTGACTGCGCATCAGCACAGAACCGTACACCGAACCTCAGCCTCATCCGTGCGATAGCGCACTGAACCTCCGCCTCATCCGTCCGATCGCGCATCGACCTCAGCCTCAGCTGTCCGATTGCGCATCAACTCAGGAGCCTCCTTTCGCTCTTTGCTTTTGTTGAACCGTAGGTGGTGGCAAGAATTTTTGGGCGCGACACTGGATGATGAGGGAGAAAGAGGCTACTAACTCTAAGGAAGCGGATATCAGCGCAACAAGAAATGAAATCAATTTTGGAACATTTGAAACGTTCTCCAGCGCTGCTAATTGGTAGTTCTGAAACGGGGCAATATCAGGTGCAAACGAGCACCGCGTGTGCCGGAACGCAGGTTGGGAGCCGCGGCGATTCATGCGGTTCTTCCTTGAACGCCTGCATCCCCCCATAGACTCAGCTGCAAAAATGTTGGCTGGCTAACTACGTAATTTCCCCACTGACTTTTTGCAAAACTTGATGTATAAACTGGTTGTTCGCATTGTCTTTACTAATAAAGCTTGCTCTTGGCGCCTGTGTTTGCACATGCGCTGATTGAAGTCGGGAGTACAAATGGTGACCCTCAGGGTCGGTACCGATGAAGTGCTCGAGCCTGCTCGTTCGAATCAACGAGCGAAAGTCGAACGTTCCGAAAATTGTTCGAAAAAAAGAAGAAGTCGCGCTGATTGTGGTGTGGACGAGACTGGCGATTCGACTGACTACAGTGCCTTGATCGAAAGACTTTCAAGACACTGCGGATCGACGACTGTTGTCGATTCTGACAAAACCAAGAACCATTCGCCATCACGCAAAGATAAGATCCCGGGACTGACGGTGCTTTTTTACACGTCAGTTCGCAGGCATGACAGCGAAGGCATGATTAATATCATGTGCGAATTGACGCCGTCCGAGTTGCGCGCAGTGGTTTCCGACACATGTCTGCTCTTAATTCAGGATCGGACTGGTGATGTCGAACTGCGAGTCGACGACTACGATCGCGTCGTCCTTTTCGATGGACAGGCAAACCAGGGTGTTGCCATGGCGGCAAGCGGTGCTTATCAGCGATTCTCGAGATTCTATGACGGCTCTTTTCGTTACGGCATCGAATTGCTCTTCAATGCAGCCTTGAAGTCATCTCTCGACTCGCTTTTCCGAGGCGTTTGCGGACCGGCGATTTGATCGTTTGCTGCACGCGCGGGGTGTTCCCGCTTTCCGCCTCGCCGGGCACCATATACGGTGGCAACGGTGAGGGTGATGTGTGTGTTGCGTTTGTTGTGTGTGGTGTGCGTGCCTTTCAGTTATACGGTTCCATCGTTTCAGTTGTAGGGTTCCTTCCTCTCCGTTGTAGAATCCGGAAAGCCATTGCTGTCAAAGCTTTTCCGAATTGAACGCTTTTGATTGTCAAGAGCAAAGGGGTGCAAGCTGCGATATCTAGCGGAGCTCTGAAAAGTTTCGTCTTGATAAGATGAACAAATAAACATCTAAAACAGGCACCATTAGCCTTACACACATTGAAAACATTAAAGCTCTTTGCGTAGGTTTTTTAGGCATTTTTCTTCTGTAAAACGATCGGCTGCGATAACGAGATAAATAACAACTGACTCCGATTGGTTCCTCAACCAGAAACAGAAAGATCTGATGATCTGCCTGAAAGGTTGGGGTGCCCTCGTTTCAGCAGTTTTATTTCGATACAACGGTCGCCAGCGGGAGAAACGATGGGACTCGCAGCTTAACTACTTCCTGGCTCTCGAATGAAACGAGGGCAAGGGGTTTTGGCTGCGATGACTACTGTTCCTTAACCATGAAAGAGGAAGGTTCACCATGATCAAGAATTTGAAGTGGAAGAAACTAATTCCGTTCGCCTCGGTCATTGTGCTGGCGTACATGTTCGTCGGCACGTCTGTTTTCAGCGTCGGGCTGCAAAACGAGATGCTCGAGACGGGCAAGGCTTTTCTCAAGGGACTTGTTCCCCTGGCCCCGAACATCTTCGTGGGCCTGATTGTGCTCACGCTTGCTTACGGGCTGTTCGACCCGTTCAAAGAAGGGGTCAGCAAACTCCTCGCCTTGAGCAAGCATGCCGACGAGCGCAGCCGCCGCATCGTCAGCCGCGCTGCCGTCCTGTCGTACTGGGGCATCGCGCTGGTTGTGGCGGCGACATTCATCGCTCCTGACCTGCTCGCCAAGCTCCTCGTGGGCTTCGGCGCTGTTGGCGTTGCTCTCGGATTGGCGATGCAAGGCGCTGCCAGCGACTGGATCGGCGGCATCCTGCTCAACTTCCGCCCGCGCTTCCGCCTCGGTGATGAAATCCAGGTTCAGGGGCTGGACGGCGTCAAGGGCAAGGTGATCGACATCGGGTTGCGCGAGACTGTTCTCGAGCTGCCTGATGGGATTTACTTCGTTCCCAACCGGGAAGCGCTTGGCCGGTCTATCAAGGTGATGAAAGGCGACGGCGCCGCTAAGGTTGTTGTCACCGTGGATGGTGTCAAGATCGCGGCCGGCGACAGGCGAGACGATCACACAGCCATCCTGGGCACAGCGCTTGCTCAGGAGCCCGTGCACACCGGCGATGGCTCGGCTCTGGATGGTAAGCCGCGCTGTTGAACCACCGAAGCCGATGGTCTTCCGCCGCCGGCTCATGACTGAGAAAATCCGCCGACAACCTCCTCTGGATAAGCCCCGCATCGTGCTGCCGCAGCCGCACGCCAGGCAGACGATGCGGGCTTTCAGGCAACCTGAGGAGTTGTTAGCGGTGCCCGCGCATCACTTCGCCGATCTGGTAGAGTAGTTGCTCGCCCCCCAGAGCAACCGCTCCACAACCAGGTATCGCTGATGAACAGACGTCTTGAAAAACTCCAGAGGCAATTGCAGAAGTCGAGGCTGAAGGGATTGTTGGTCAAGGTAAACGAGTCCGGGCAGTCCACCCAGCCCAACAATCAAAACGTTCTGTACATCAGCGGCTTTGCCGGATCGACTGCCGTCTTGCTGATCACCGCCGACAAAGCATTCATCATCACGGACGCCCGGTATTTCGCCAGAGCGAAAAGCGAGGCGAAGGGCTTCCGGCTGGTGAAGATGGAGCGCGGCAAAAAAGCGACGGTGTCAATCAATCAGGCACTGGAACAGGCCGGACTGACAGGCAAGAGCCCGGTCGGCTTCGAGGGAAACCGGCTTCCCTACCAGGTTTACCAGGAGTGGAAGAAGGACTTGCAAGCCAACCTGGTGAATACATCCGGACTGATTGAACGGCTCAGGCAGTACAAAGAGCCCGACGAGATTGCTGAGATCAGGCAGGCGTGCAAGGCGACCAGCCGCGTCTACGCCGAGGTGGTGCGCTTGATCAAACCGGGCATGACGGAAAACGAAGTGGCGCTGGAAATCGATATGCGCCTGCGCAAGCACGGCGCCGTCGACAACAGCTTCTCATCAATCGTCGCCAGCGGACCCAATTCCGCCGTTCCGCACCATGCCACTTCCGACCGTAAGCTAAAGCCTGGCGAGCCTGTGGTCATGGATTTCGGTGGTGTCTTCCCTGGTGGCTACTGCTCGGACATAACGCGCACCGTTTTTGTGCCCGGCAAACAACCTAGCGCGAAGATGCGCGAGGTTTACAAGATCGTTCTCGAGGCTAACCAGGCGGCTCGCAAGGCTCTGAAACCAGGAGTGATGTGGAAGGAGTACGATGGTGTCGCGCGCCAGTATATTGCCGAGCGCGGCTACGGCAAGTACTTCACCCATGGGCTCGGGCACAGCCTGGGGCTGGAGGCGCATGACCCGTTTGACTACGAGAAGAGCCCGCTTGCCGCCGGAACGGTCATCACGGACGAGCCCGGCATCTACATCGACGGCGTCGGGGGCGTGCGCATCGAAGACGACCTGGTGGTCACCGACGATGGGGTGGAGCGCTTGACAATGGCCCCTTACTGGCGTTTTTAAAATTGGCTTACGTGCCACCGAAGCTGGTGTCATGCCAAGCTGCGGCAAGCCCCTTCGATCTCGGCGCCGATTTTGTCCATGACCTTCTCCACCGGGCCGACTGTCGTGCCGAGGATGCCACGCTGCTTCCGCTGCACAAGCCAGTTGAGAAAGAGCATACGTTCGAACACGGAGGCATACGGCAAAACATCGCGCACGTCGTCGGTTTTTCGTCCCGATTCGAAACAGTATGCCTCGAGGAGATCCTCTGTGAACTCCCTGAGCGTGCCGTTCTTCGCGTGGTTTGAAGTCAGTGTTGCCAGGTCGATAGTGGGAACGCTGATCATCGTGAACCATGACCAATCGATGATGAACAGCCGTTCGCCGCGCATGATGATGTTTTCGCTGTACAGGTCCCCGTGGATGAGAGTGATGGGCTCGCCGGCGAGACGATGAGCGATGGTTCTGGCGGTCTGGACAAGGAGCTTTGCTCGCTCCGCTTCTATATCGCCCCAGCCCGACATATGCTCGACCATGGAGGAGACGCACTCCTCGAAGTCGATGGGAGTGAGCGAGCGCAAAACGTTCATCTGGATGATCTCGTCGATGCGGTATTGGTAAGCGCGGTGCATGCGGGCCAGTTCTTCGCCGAGCTGCCGTGCAATCATGCGCTGGGCATTTTCCTTCAATGACACCGTTCCCAGATCCTCGAGCAGCATGGCAGTCAGGGAGCCGTAGTGTGCCGTCATGTACAACTGCGGCGAGCTGGCAATCGAGGGGATGAGGATGCGTTCGTGCAGGTCTTGCTCTACGTCCCAGGGGGGCAAAACCTGTTTGTAAATCAGCGTTTCTGGGAGGGCGTCTTTGAAAGTCAGGCGCTCCACGCAACTCAAGTCGCGGTGCCGCAAAAGCTCGCGATTTGTCATTGATACTGCTTTGCCGAAGAACTCTTGCAGCCAGGCCTGCAGTTTTTCTTCCGGAGCGGGGCTCAAGAGAGTCAGTGATGGGTCTTCAGGTGGTAAGGACAAGGCGGTCTCCACGCTTCGACGGCGAACACCGCTATTGTACTCGCCTGCGACCGGGCTCACTTGCGAATCCCGCCCGTATCTTCAGCTTGTAAACACAAAAAAACAGCGTGGCAACATGCTGGATTACGGAGAAAACCTATGCATGGAATCGATCATGCCATGGCACCCGGAGGTCCCGGCCATGGATTCGCAATGGACCTCACCATCGGGCATGCCCACGGCGGGCGGTGCTCGTTTGGTCGGGGCGTAGGCGACCACGGGCCGGTGGATGGTAATCTCTTCACCAAAGAGATTGCCGACCTGGACCCCGATGCGATCGCTGATACGCTCATGCTCTCATACGATCATGGCTCTGTCGCCCGCGGCGGGCAGCCGGGCTATGACGTTGTCGACAGTGTCAAAGGTGGACTCGAAGAAAACTTCTTCTCGGCAATCGGACCGGCACGGCCTTTTCACACAAGGCAGTTAAGTGAGCTACAGCTGCAGTTTGTCAAAGAGCTGGCGGCCGACCCGAGGCGTGTTTTCTTTGCAATCCACTGCGTTCATCACGCCAAGATCAATTTGGCGAAGGAGTTCGAATCGCTGGCGGTGCAGTTCGACTGCCTGCGCATCGATCGCTGTACGCCCAATTTCTTCGGCGAGGATGAAACGCTTGACGAGCTTGCCGACTGGAATATCTGGCACCCACCCTTCACGCGCAAACGCGTTCCGGCCGCATGGTATCCCGATGCGACCGGGAAAACGCACGTCTGGAAGCAGTACTGGCAGGTGATCCGCAAGCCGACGCCCTGGTGGCTGGCGAAGGATGCCAATGACTTGCCGGAGAAAAAACCTGGTGTGAAGGCGGACTTCTATGTCAATCTGGTTCTGGAAGTGCAAGGCGTGACCTGGCATTTCGCGGAAACGGATGACTACGAGACGCGCTTTCAGATCAAGGTCGTGCCGCTGCCGCTCTACAACAAAGAGCAGCAGTTTTGGACCATTCGCGAAAAGTGGTTCAAAATCTACCAGAAGAAAGCGCGTGAGCTTGCCGAGGCGGTCCTCGTCGGCAGGCTGAAGAACAGACCGCCGACTGCTGATTCTGTGCGCAAACGGCAGGAACTGTTCGAGCGGCTCAAGATCAAGTATCGGGCTCGCTTCGATCAGGTCGCCGCCATGTTTCAGAACGGTGGGAACGGCGGCGCATCGGCAGTCGCGGCTCAGCCGGCTGCTGATGGTTCGGGTGCACAGAGGCCGGCAGGCGTCAGTCAGACCGGAGGCGGAAACAGGTCGGCAGGCGTGAGTCAGACCGGGGGTGGAAATAGGACGGCAGGCGGCGGCAATCCCGGTGTCGAGACTGGCGCAAGCCGGTCGAGGCAGGGGGCTTCTCAGTCATCGCCTGTTGTCACGAAGGTCACCCCGGTTCAAAATGCGACGAGTTGCGTGCTTACATCAGGTACGGATCTCTACGCCGCGCTGACACGTAAGACGCGCCGCTCGTCGTCCTCGCCGGCATCCTCGCCGTCGTCCGGTTCAGTGTCCAGCTCCGTTGCCTCGAAGGCGCCATCGCCGGTCGCACAAGCTGGTGAGACGGAGATGGTGAGTGTACCGATCAAACTGCCGCCATTGCCGGCGCCACAAAGTGGCCAGCCGGAGATGGTGAGCATTTCGATCCGGTTGCCCCAACGGTAGCGCATCCGCGGAGCCGAGCCCCGGCAGTCTTTGCTGGGGCTCGGCTCTTTTCTTAACAGGAAAGCTGTGCGAACAGCACAATCTTTGCTATCCTCTCGTCTGGGGAAAGAAAATTAGAAAGAATGCCCAACCTGGGAACGCTTAAAACGCCGAAACTGAAGCTGACTGCCGCCGGTCTCACCGACGTCGGCCTGCTCAGAAGCGAAAACCAGGACAGATTCTGGATTAGCAAAGACAAGCGCATCCTGATTGTCGCCGACGGCATGGGCGGGCACAACGGAGGTTCCGTTGCCAGCCAGCTGTTTATCGACACCTTCGAGGATGCCACCAACAAGAAGAAGCCCAACTTGAGCACTCGCCGTGCCGTCAAAAGCTGGGTCGACAAGCTGTTTATATCAGCCAACGCCGAGATATATCAGCGCGGTCGAAATCAGCTTGAACTCTGGGGAATGGGCACGACAGCCGTTGTTGTAGTCATCGGTGACGACTTCGTCCACTGCGCTCATGTTGGCGATTCGCGGATTTACAGGCTGCGCGACAACAAATTCGCGCAGTTGAGTCGCGATCATTCGGCGGTCCAGGACTTAATCGACCAGGGTCACATCAGCGAATCGGAGCGGAAAGGTCATCCGCGATCGCACATCGTGACGCGCTTTATCGGTGACTGGCAAGTGGAAGTCGAGCATCATGCCTACAAGTGGCAGGAGGACGACATCTACTTGTTG